>CAYPST010000006.1:49382-78972 GCA_964413425.1 uncultured bacterium | reverse complement strand
AGTCTCTTCGAGGCCTTCGGCAAAGAGATCCCGTGACGACGGGACAAAGAAAATATACAAGATATCCGTCCAAATAGTGTTATACATTGTGCGTATATCTTCTCTCCATACTCAACAGAAGCCAGGTGCACCAGCTTGTATCAGACGCATGTTTTCTAAACACTCTCATTAGTCTTAAAGACTCGGTAGCAAAGAGGCTCCTGAAAACATTTCATATCCCTGATTATATCTTATCTTTTAATAACGGGGATCCCATAGTATCTCAGGGAATTCAAAATCAGTGATATAGTAAGAAGTTCCGCATCTATGTCTATGTCCCGGTACTGTCAGGACGGGAATGTCCCGGTTCAATGAGTTCGGATGTCCCTGTGTTAATCTTCGGTAGCAATCTGTTGTCCCTCAACGAAATGTATCTTTGCTCTGAAGTAAGACCTATTCATTTGGCTGGTCCTGATCCGAACCCCATTTTAATATCTGGTTCCGCCACATTTGCCTGGTTGAGAATGGAGCAGGTTCGCCTCCAAGATACTGATGAAACCACTCCAGATGTGCATTATAATAGAGGGGCATTGATTTCAGATAATCCGGCCAGTGACCGTCATTTTCGAAAACGATCAGGCGTGACGGGACGTCTCGTTCCTGCAGGGCGGTGAACAATTGGAGACTCTGGGTATAGGGCACACGATAATCTTTTTCGCCGGTAATAACCAGGCAGGGCGTACTGAAATGCTCCACGTAACTGGAGGGGGACCACTTTTCATACAGGTCTGAGGTCCAGGGCTTTCCCCGGAGATCCCATTCCGGGAACCAGAGCTCTTCAGTGGCACCATACATGGATTCCAGATCATACACCCCCATCATGGAAGCCAGAGTTTTAAATCGCGTGGTATGACCTTCAAACCAGTTCATCATATAGCCGCCGTAGGACCATCCCATGGCTCCGATTCTCTCAGTTTCAACGTACGGTAAAGTTTCAAGATAATCTGTCACCTCCATGAGATCGTCGAAGACCTGTCCGCCCCAGTCACCGGAAATTTCGGCAGTAAATTTCTGGCCGTAGCCGATTGATCCTCTGGGATTGCTGTAAGCCACAATATATCCGTAACCGGGATAGAGCTGGTAATCACCGCGAAAACTATCGCCGAACATCCCCTGGGGACCGCCATGGACGTTGAGGATCAACGGATATGTTTTCTCAGGATCAAAATTATGCGGCTTTACAATAAATACCTGGATTTTCGTGCCATCCGTGCTAATGATCCAGGTGGATTCAGCAGGTCGAAAGTCGACACTGTCCATCAATTGTCGATTGAAATGTGTGATCTGGGTTTGATTCCGGCCCTCGGAATTGGCAGCAAATATGGCGGTCGGCTGGTCTACCCGGGAGCTGGCGTATACCAGTTGATTGTTCTCCGGATGGACGTCGAAGCCTCTGTTATAAATATCGGAGACCACTTCTTCTATCTTTTTGGAGTTGATATCAACCGTAAATATTGGATAGTTCCCATGTTCAGGCGCGGAGAAATAAATATTTTTCGAATCCGGGGCCCACTGAAAATCAGTGATCCAGTTATCGAATTGGTCGGTAAGGATGGTGTGTTCTCCGGTCTGCCGGTCATACACGGCCAGCATAAACAGATCAGATTCATATCCGGGCTCTCGTTGAAGCAGGTATGCAATATATCTCCCGTCCGGAGAATATCGGGGATGGCCGTCAAAGGCCGGATTCTCCCCGGTGATATTCACTGCAGCTCCACTGTCAATCGGAACAATCCAGAGATCTCCGTTGGTGGACGACTGGGGGTCAGGATCATGATTCGATACGTAGATAACTTCCTGGCCGTCCGGCGAAATATCGTATCCGTCCCCTCCGCCCAGATCGAAGCGTGGTGATTCATATTGTCCGGGAGTAAGATCTGTGACCTTCTGTGTTTGAAGATTGAGTGCAAAGATATGGCGCCGTTTGCCATCCTTGTAAAAATCCCAGTGGCGATAAAACAGATCATCGGTGACATGGGCATGGACCGGACCGGCGTCCATATCTTGCTGAATACGATTGTTCAGCTCGGAATTAGCCCCTGCCTCGGGAAACACCCGGGATGTGAATACCAGGTGTTCGCCGTCCGGGGCCCAGTTTGGCGCGCTGACTCCCATAGAAAATTCGGTAAGTTTTTGAACGGACTCGCCGGAAAGACCAATGTGAAATGCCTGCGGTGCATCGGTCACAGAATCGGTTGCCACATACAGGAGCGAATTCCCGTCCGGATGCCATCTGGGGTGGCTGACGGACAAATCGCCTTCCGTGAGCTGATGAAGCTTGGATCCGTCCATATTCATCAACCAGAGATGGGTGGAGCGCTCGCTGTTGACCAGATCGTAGGTGGTGACGGTAAATGCCACCTGGCTGCCTGTCGGGGAGATATGGGGGGCGCCAACACTTTTGACAGCATACAGGTCCTGCAGAGTAAAAGCTCTTTTCCCGGCATGCGCCGGAAAGGCGATAATGATACTCAGGAGAAGAAGGAGAATTTGTTGTGCCATTTTTTCCTCACATTTTACCTGTTATTTTTTCAGTCCTTTAATGGATTTCCGGTGGGCTTCAAGCGTGCGATCGACATCGACCTGGCGGTGAGCCAGTGAGACAAACCCGGCCTCGAAGGGCGAAGGCGCCAGATAAATACCCTCCTGGATCATATTGATAAAATAGGTGTTGAACTTGTCTCTGTCAGCGTTACCGGCATCTGCAAAATTGCGGACCGGATTTTCACTGAAATACTGGCAGAACATGGATCCGACCCGGTTGATGTGGGCGGGAATACCCGCCTCATTTAAGTTGGAGTGCATGCCCTGCTCCAGGCGGGCGGATGTCGTTTCCAGACTATCATACACATTTTCATGCTGAAGCAGCTGGAGCGTTTTTAATCCGGCGGCCATCGCAATCGGATTGCCGGATAAGGTGCCTGCCTGATAGACGGGGCCGGTGGGCGCCACGAATTCCATAATGTCCTTTTTACCACCAAATGCCCCGACCGGCATACCGCCGCCAATAACTTTGCCGAGCGCGGTGAGATCCGGTATGACGTCGTACAGCTCTTGAGCACCACCTAAGGCGACCCGAAACCCGGTCATAACCTCATCGAATATCAGCAACAATTCATGAGTGTCACACAGTGAGCGCAGCCCGTTTAAAAAGCCTTCCGCCGGGGGAACGGTCCCCATATTTCCGGCCACAGGTTCCACAATCACCGCTGCAATGTCTTCCCCATGTTCTCTGATGAGCTCCTGCACGGAAGTAATATCATTATACCGGGCAACCAGGGTTTCTTTCGCGAGCCCTTCAGGAACGCCCGGTGAATCCGGCTGCCCCAGGGTCAACGCACCTGATCCGGCTTTAATTAAGAAACTATCTCCGTGCCCGTGATAACAACCTTCGAATTTGATGATTTTGTTGCGACCGGTATACCCCCGGGCAAGCCGGACAGCACTCATGGTGGCTTCTGTTCCGGAGTTCACCATACGCACCATTTCTATGGAAGGGACATGCTTAATAATTTCTTCTGCGATTTTATTCTCTAAATCAGTTGGAGCACCAAAACTGGTTCCGTTTGCCAGCACAATTTTAATGTACTCAATTACTTCCGTTGGAGCATGACCAAGAATTAACGGGCCCCAGGAGCATACGTAATCAATATATTCATTGTCATCTTCGTCCCAGACCAGTGCTCCTTTCCCCCGTTTCAGTACCGGGGGATCAATCGGGACACCATGATATGCGCGGACCGGTGAATTTACCCCGCCGGGCATAAGGGCTCTTGCCTGTTCAAATATCTCCTGATTCCTTGACATAACCATCCTTTCGTTTTAACTGAGTCGTATCGGTCTATTCCGACAGGAGTTCTGCGGCATCAAGAGCGAAATATGTGAGAATGAGATCAGCTCCCGCCCGTTTGATGGAGGTGAGAGTTTCAAGCATCACTGCCTGTTCGTCGAGCCATCCGTTGGCCGCCGCCGCTTTAATCATGGCGTACTCTCCACTCACGTTATACGCAGCAGTGGGCACCTGGAAGGTCTGTTTGACTCGCTGCAGCACATCCAGGTATGGCAGCGCAGGTTTCACCATGATAATATCCGCTCCTTCTTCCAAATCCAGCTCCACTTCACGCAGCGCTTCATCGGTATTGGAAATATCCATCTGATAGGATTTCCGATCCCCGAATTGCGGTGGAGATTCGGCAGCATCCCGGAACGGACCGTAGTAATGGGAAGCATATTTTGCGGAATATGCCATGATTGGAGTATAATCGAATCCATGATTATCCAGGACGTCGCGAATGTACCCCACCCGTCCGTCCATCATATCCGAGGGTGC
The DNA here is from genome assembly GCA_964413425.1 of uncultured bacterium. Classification (GTDB taxonomy): domain Bacteria; phylum Fidelibacterota; class JAANXI01; order JAANXI01; family JAANXI01; genus DATFLS01. The sequence continues at coordinate 74,603 of CAYPST010000006.1, read as the reverse complement.
CACCATATCCGCCCCTGCCTGTGCGTGGCTGAGGGCTTCTCTGCCCAAAAGTTCCAGGGTCGGATCATTGGCCACATCCCGATCTTCGATGACTCCGCAGTGCCCATGATCAGTGTATTCACAGAGACACACATCGGTGATAACGGACAGGTCGGGTACAGCGGACTTAATTTCCTGCAGTGCTCGCTGAATAATCCCGTCAGGGGCATAGGCTTCGGTACCTTTGGGATCCTTTTTTTCCGGGATGCCGAACAGTATGACCGCAGGAACGCCCAGCGCGTGAGTCCGCTGACAGGCTTTCACCGCTTCGTCAACGGACAGCTGAAATTGTCCCGGCATACTCGGAATCTCCTGTCGTATATCACTGCCGGGACGGACAAATAACGGATAAATTAAATCATCCGTGGTGACCCGGGTTTCCCGAACCATGCGCCGCATGTACGGGTTACCTCGCAATCTGCGCATTCTGATGGTAGGAAAAGACATGAGAACCCCTTCTTTGTACTCTCCAAGATAGTTTCAAGCTTATTGTGTCTATTTAGAAAACGCGAAGATCGCGAAGGGCGCAAAGAACGCAAAGAAAATATACAATATATCCGTCCAAATAGCGTAATACATTGTGCTTATATCTTATCTCCATAATAAACCTAAGCCAACTTCACCACCTTGTATCAGACGCATGTTTTCTAAACACTCTCAAGCTTATTAGAAAAATTGTACTAATCAATTAAACCCACAAGGAAACTAATACGTTATTGTAATTGATTGCGCTTTTTTCAAATAAGAATCTATTTGGTTGGCCCGGGATTCGGAGTGTTTTATGCAGTCGGCCACGCTGATACCGCCTCGATGGTTTCCGGTGATGAACAGGCCGGGATGCTGGTTCTCAAAGGTTTCCATTCTCGCCTCTCTTTTCAGGTGTCCCAGGGTATATTGAGGAATTGCTTTAGGCCATCGCCGGATAAACACCTTCTCCGGTTCGGCAGTGATGCCCATCAGAGTTCGGAAATCAGCCTGCATTTCATCGAATAATTGCTCATCATCAAGCTCGAGCTTCCCTGGCTGGCGTCGCCCGCCGACGAAGGTTGTGAAGGAGACTTTCCCCGGCGGAACCCGGTTTTCAAAGACGGTGCTGGTCCAGATGGTTCCCAAAATATGCATCTGTTCTGCTTCCGGAATGAGATAACCGAATCCATCCAGTTCAACAGGCACCGCCTGTTGGTCATAGCCGGTGAAAATCATGACCGCCTTGGCATAGGGAATAGCATTGAGTGCGGCCGCGGTTTCATTATCAATATCGCGGATAAGATCCGAGACGGCATACGCCGGCGCCGCGAACAGAACGGCATTTGCTTCAGTGACCTTCGGATTGCCGTTGTGGGTATAAGAAACCTCCCAGTGCTCTTCTTTCCTGCTGACAGTATTGATCCGGGCCTCGGTGGTGATCGCATCCTGCAATTGATCTTGCAGTGCTTCGATGAGCGTGTCCAGTCCCTCCCGGAAGGAGAACATTCGGGCGCTCTGCTTGGATTCCTCTCCTGCTGCCTCCCGCTTCTTTCGCTCTCTTCGTCCCGTGATCATCCCTTTGAAGAGGCCGCCGTAATTCTCCTCCAGGGCGACCAGCTTCGGGAAGGCCGCACGCACGGACAGCTCTCTGGGATCCCCTGCAAATACGCCTGCCACAAAAGGATTGATGGCATAATCAAGAAATTCAGGACCCAATCGGCGGGAAACAAAGTCCGCCACAGTTTCCCGGGCGTCTTCCGGAGCCGGTGTGATAAAGAACTCCTTCAGGACTCGCAGCTTAGCCCCGGTGCTGAACAGGTTGGTTCTTAAAAACTTGCCAGGAGACATTGGAAGGGCATGGAGCTGGCCGTTCCGGACAATATAACGGTTATTCGCCTCTTCATTGGCATAAATCATCTGGTCCAGAATCCCCAGGGAATCTGCAAGCTTTCTTATCACCGGATTGGTCTCCAGACCGCTGTTCGGGCCATGCTCAATAATATAGCCCTGGTCACGGTCCGTCTGAATCGAACCTCCGGCGATGGATTCTTTCTCCAGGATGTGAATAGAGTATCCGCGCTGGTGCAACCAGGAGGCCGCGGCCAGACCGGAAATACCTGCTCCAATGACAACCACATCAGCGGTATCATTCATGGGGAACCTCCTCCATCACTCGTTGGGCTAAGGCTTTGATAAATAACGGAGAATCATTTAATGATTCCATCACATGATAATTGGCAATACCGGCACTTTCAGCAATTTCTCTATCCTCTATATTCAGTTCAAATAATGTTTCCAGATGATCACTGACAAACGCGATTGGGACCACCAGCAGGTGTTTCACTCCCTCAGAGCCCAATCTTTGTAACATGTCAACTGTCGCAGGCTCAAGCCACTTTTGTGGACCGACTTTACTTTGGTAGCTCAGATGGTGTGGATAAGTTGTGGATAACCCGTTCATTACCAATTGCACCGACGTTTCAATGTGTTGCTGGTAGGGGTCGCCGTTTTTGATCACTTTGAGCGGGACGCCATGCGCCGAAAAGAGGAGGTGCAGTTCATCCCTGGAATCACAGCAACTCTGGATCGTGCTCTCCACGCGGTCTACAACCGATTTGATGTAGGGTTCATACGTGTGGTAAGATTCAATCAATCGGGCTGGAATATCTGCAACCGGAGTGCCTTTGATTTGCTGCTTCCACTCATGGAGGCTGCTTCCGGTGGTCGTACGGGAGTATTGTGGATAAAGCGGCAGCAATATGAGCCGATCAGGGCGGACACGTAGTATTTTGTCTACTGCTTCTTCTGTAAAAGGATGCCAGTATCGCATTGCAACAAATGTGTGATATTCTCTCACCGGATCCAGTCTGGCGAGCGCATTCCTCAAGTCTGTGGCCTGTTTGCCGGTGATCTTCCGAATGGGAGATGGTTGTCCCATTGTTTGATAATCTTCCACCACACCGATACTGCGGCGACCGGAGATCAGTTTCGCCAGCGGCTTCCGCAGCAGAAATCCCAGCGGGATATCAATAATGAACGGATCCAGGAATAAATTATGCAGAAATGGCTCGACCGCATCATAGGTATCCGGTCCGCCCAGCTGAAACAGGACAACGCCGATTTTTTCCTTGGAATTGTGTGTCATCACTCTATTTCCGGGGTTACAGTGAGTTTGGTATCACGGTGGTTTCGGTTACACAGTTCTTGAATAGGTCGGTTTCTTCCCGGACGTCGGCTGACGTAAATAGGTATCGAATGTCATGGCAATGTTTCTGATAAGCAATCTTCCGAGTGCGGTGACTTTGACGGTCCCGTTGGTCCATGTGAGCATTCCATCCTCTTCAAAAGATGTCAATCGATTAAGTTCGTCGGCAAAGTAGGTCTGAAAATCAATATCAAGGGCCTCTTCCGCCTCGGCCGGGTGCAGTTCGAAATCACACATCAATCGGGTGATAACCCACCTGCGAATCTGATCGTCTTTATTAAGCCGGTATCCCTTAAATGTTGCCGGGGAGTTTGCTTCTATGCGTTCATAATATTCCGGCAGGGTTTTCACATTTTGAGCATACACATCCCGGGTTTGACTGATGCTGGTGATTCCCAGGGCATACAGGTCCAAACCTGCCCGGGTGGAATAGCCCTGAAAATTGCGATATAATTTCCGTTCCTGCTGGGCGATGGTTAATTCGTCGTCCGGTTTCGCGAAATGATCCATACCGATAAAGACGTATCCTGCTTCTGTGAAGCGATCGATGGCTTTTTTCAGGATCTTTAGCTTCATTTCGGGCGACGGCAACCAGTCCGAGTGGAAATATGTCTGATGCGGTTTCATCCAGGGCACATGGGCATAGTTAAACAGGGCGATTCGATCAGGGCTCATATCAATGATTCGATCGATGGTGTAATTGAAACTGTCGTCGGTCTGGAACGGCAGTCCGTAGATCAAATCGATATTCAAGCTCTGGTAGCCAAGATCTCGAAGCGTTTGGAAATGTTTCCGGGTTAACGATTCAGGCTGGATGCGGTTCACGGTTTGCTGCACCCGGGGATCAAAATCCTGGACGCCCATACTGGCCCGGTTAAAGCCCATCTCCCGCAGCGCCACCAGCCGATCGGTCGTTAATTCCCGGGGATCGATTTCCACGCCGGCTTCGATGTCCCCGGAAAACTCGAACCTGTGCCGCAGATGGGTCATGAGATCCCGAATCTGGTCGGCAGTAAGATAGGTGGGTGTGCCGCCGCCCCACTGCAGTTGCCGGACTTTGCGTGTCCGGTGTGCCGGGAGATAGTCCGCGAACAGATCGATCTCTCGTTTCAAATATTGGACATACCGCTCTATCTTCTCCGGTTTTTTCGTAATAATGACGTTACAACCACAGTAAAGACACAGGGAATCGCAGAACGGGATATGGAAATAAAGTGAGAGATCCGGCATTTGGTCTCTGGAATTTGAAAGAGTCAGTTCTTCATCCATTTCAACAGGGCCGAATTCCCGGTGAAATTGCGGAGCCGTGGGATAACTGGTGTATCTCGGCCCGGGTTTATCGTATTTCTGCAAGAGATCTATATCAACCACAACGTCCTGATTGACTGCCATGCTTATCTGTTCCTTGTACTCTGTCCTTGTTGCATTATTGATCAACAGCCGGGTGATACCGCGCACTATTCACCTTGACGGCTTCCACGAAGCTCCGGGCATTTTCCACCGGAACGTGCGGGGTGATTCCATGCCCGAGGTTCGCAATATGGCCCGAGCCACTTCCAAATGAATGAAGCATCTGTCGGGTTTCCCGTTCGATTGCCACCGGCTCGGTCAGGAGAACGGCGGGATCCAGATTTCCCTGGAGGGCCACTTTGTGCTGCGTCATATTCCGGGCCCATCCCAGATCGACCATCCAGTCCAGACTGACCACGTCTGCTCCGCAGTCGGCTAATTGTGCAAGGTGAGTGCCTGATCCCTTGCTGAATGCAATTACAGGAACATCCGGGAACCGTGTTTTCACCCCGCTGATAACATTTTTCATTGGTGCCAGAGAAAATTGTTCGAATGCGGCAGGAGCCAGGATTCCTCCCCAGGAATCGAAAATTTGGAGGATATCGGCGCCCGCTTCAACCTGCATGGCGAGATATTCCACGGTTTCTACAGTGAGACAATCCAGCAGCGCCTGGAGCAGTTCCGGCTGGGAGTAGAGCAGTTTTTTAATAATGTGATATTTTTTCGACGATTGACCCTCGACCATATACGTGGCCAGCGTCCAGGGGGCACCGGCAAAGCCGATGACCGGGACCCTTCCGTCGAGCTGTTTCACCGTTTCAGTGATAGCATTCCCGACATATTCCAGTTCCGACAGCACATCGGCGTGGAGATTCTTCACATCTTTCTCATTGCGTACCGGATTGTGAAAAACCGGACCAATACCGCTGACGAATTCCAGCTCCAGTCCCATCGCTTCGGGAATGGTGAGGATATCTGAAAATATGATGGCTGCATCCACTCCTACGATATCGACAGGTTGAATGGTCACTTCGGCTGCCAGTTCGGGGGTCTTACAGAGAGTGAGAAAATCCACCTTCTCACGAATAACCCGAAATTCCGGGAGATACCTTCCTGCCTGGCGCATCATCCATACGGGCGTTCGCTCGGTTGGTTCCTGTCGAGCAGCCCGGAGTATAAGGGCATTCTGCAGATTTTTACTCATAACAGTATTGATTTCCTTTACGGAGCAGAAGTCTCAGTACTCTGTGTCTCCTGTTGAATATATCTCCCAATCTGATTAATCATATCTTCGATGGTTGAACTTGCAGGGACAATTTCCGCACGATAGCCGTAGTCTTCGATAACGCCTGCGGTGACCGGCCCGATGGCAGCGATGTGAGCAGAATGCATTATCGAAGAAATATCATCGGTGTGGTCCTGAATGAGATCCACAAAATTTTGAAAAGTAGACGGACTGGTAAAGGTAAAGAAATCGATAGCGTTCTTCTGGAGTTGTGCCACAATGTCCCTGACATTCTCAGGATCTGGTTTGATGTTCCGGTATGCCACGACACTTTCCACTGATGCACCGGCAGATCGCAATCCAGCGCTGAGTGTTTTCCTCCCCTTGTCGCCGGAAACCAGTAAAAATGCCTGGGATTCCGGCTGTTTTTGTTTCAGACCTTCCAGGAGGGAATCGGCTGTGTATGCCGGGGGGATAAAATCGACCGGTACCCCCCTCTTTCGAAGTGCGTTTGCTGTCTTTGAGCCGACGGCTGCTATCGAAAACGACTCCAGTATATCGAGCGCACTTCGGGTCTGTAACCTTCCGGTGAAAAATTTTACTCCGTGGGCGCTGGAAAATACCACCCAGTCAAACTGCCGGAGGGTGACTATTGCTTCGTCAACTTTTTCCCAGTCAGATGGTGGTCCTATTTCAATCGTCGGGAAAATGACCGGAGTACCATGACCTTTTTTAACCAGCTCCGCCATGCTGGCGGCTTTTTGCGCGGGCCGGGTAATCAGTATGGATTTTTGCTGCAGATCAGGCATTGGTTTCCAGGGACTCCCGCACTTCGCGAAGGATATGCTCCGCACCTTCCTCTATCAGGTTACTCGCCAGCTGCACGCCCAGGCTATCCGCGTCATCCGGTGAGCCGGAGATACTGCCCCGAACGGCATGCTCCCCGTTCAGCGTCCCAACGTAGCCCTGGAGGTGTAATTCCCCATCGATAACATCCCCGTATGCTCCCACCGGCACCTGGCAGCCACCCTGGAGCCGATGGAGAAACGCACGTTCTGCTGTTGTGGAGGCAGCAGTGTCACCGTGATTGATCGGCGCACAAATTGCCTTGATTCGAAAATCGTTTATCCGGGTTTCTATGCCGAGAGCACCCTGCCCTACAGCCGGAAGCATAATGGCCCGGCTGATTTCTTCGGTGGCCTTCTCCAGCATGCCCAATCGCTTAAGGCCCGCTTTTGCGAGAACTATCCCATGCCAGTCGGAATCCTGCAGTTTTGAGATGCGGGTGGGAACGTTCCCCCGTAAATTGTGCATGTGGAAATCGGATCGATAATGTAAAAGCTGCGACTGTCGTCGAAGGCTGCCTGTGGCGATATGCGCACCCTGTGGCAATTCCCGGAGGGGTGTTTTATCCTTGCTGATGAATAGGTCACCAGGGTCTTCGCGCTCGGTTATTGCCGAAATACCCAACCCCCCGGGTAATTCTGTGGGGAGATCTTTTAAACTATGCACTGCAAGATCGATGGATCCGTCCAGCAGCCTGTCCTCGAGTGCTTTTGTGAACAGTCCCTTGCCGCCAATTTTGGACAGGGCGACATCCAAGATGTTATCCCCTTTGGTCTGGACGATTTCGATTTCGACGTCTAATTCCCGGTGATGTTTTTTCAGCTGGCGTTGTACCCATCGGGATTGCCAGAGGGCCAGATCACTCCCTCTGCTTCCGATAATCAGTTGGTTATTCTTCATCATCCGACCTCAGATCAAACAATTCATACGCCGCTTCAATGCGCTTCAGCTGGCCATTACCATTCTGGGCAGCGTCCCGGAGCTGCATCAATGGGATGTGCAGGAATTTCTTCATGAGCGAGGTCGTTAACTTCTCCAGGTCCTCCCAGTCATCCTTGTGAAAGTGTTTCTTATTTCTTTCCACTTCCGTTTTCCGCAGGTGCTCAAACTTCTGATGGAGGGTGGCGATGACCGGTTTGACATCCAATGATTTCAGCCAATCCTTATACTGGTGAATTTCGCTGTCAATAATCCGATCAGCGGCCGGGATCTCATCTTTTCGGAGATTCAAGTTCTTCTGTACGATAGTATTCAGGTCATCGATATAATTGACGAACACATTATCAAGCTTGTTCAGGTGCGGATCGATATCTCTGGGAACTGCAATGTCGATGAAAAACAGCGGCCGGTTCTGACGCCGCGACATCAATGATTTGACAGTGGTGGCTTCCACGGTGTACTGAGGGGAATTGGTCGCAGAGATGACAATATCCACCTCGGCAATTTTCTCGGCAAACGAGTCGAAGGGCAGCGGATATCCCTCGAGTTTCCGGGCTACTTCTTCGGCCCTGGTATACGTGCGGTTCGTAATATAGAGGGTTTTAATATCCCTGGCTTTTAAATGCTGTGCCGTCAGCTCTCCGGTTTCGCCCGCGCCGATAAGAAGCACCGTCCGTTTGGACAGATCGCTGAATATTTTATTTGCCAGCTCCACCGCCGCTGAACTGATGGAAATAGCTCTGGCGCCGATCTCGGTGTCTGTCCGCACTCGCTTCCCGACATGCAACGCAGTTTGAAAGAGGTTATTAAAAATGGGACCGGTCGTGTTGGCTTCCATCGCCAGGGTAAAAGCATCTTTGACCTGGCTGAGTATCTGGGATTCTCCAATGACCTGGGAATCCAGTCCGGAGGCAACCCGGAAAAGATGCCGGACAGCATCCGTATGTTTTTTCACATAGGTAATTTCGGGATCCGACCAGAGCTCGACATTGTTTGAAATATTTAGTAGCGTCCGCAGGCATCGTATCAATTCCGGATTGGTCGGGCCGATGACATACCACTCGGTCCGGTTGCAGGTGGAGAGGCCGACCACTTCCGACCAGTGTCCTGATGACCGGATTGTTGTTAAAAAGGTGGAGAGCTGGTGGGGAGAGACTGCGACACACTCTCGCTGATCGAGAGAAGCGGACTTATGATTCAGACCGATGACATATATCTCGAAAGCCTTCATGGCGCATCCTGCGTTTGAATATCGATATTGTTCATCCTTATCTGCCTCCGGTGCGCTCAGTGGAACCTGTGAAAGGAAGTTAAGAAGTAATTCACAACGGTCATCGAGATCAAGATAGTCATAAATCCGGTGAGCGAGAAATAGGCGATCCGCTTTCCACTCCATCCAAACAGGTGTTTACTGGCGATGCCGATCCCAAAAATGCCCCAGGTGATAAAGGCAGTGATGATTTTCCAGTCCCACAGAAGTGCGTGGTTGAATGTGAGTTTCAGCCAAAGAATGCCAAGGATTATGGTAAGGGTCAAAAAAGAGAAGCCGGCTGAGGCAGCCTTGATGTGCATGGAATCAAGGACTTCCAGCGCCGGTAACCGGTTATACACGATACCGAATTTACTGCCCTTTATGTCATAGAATAAAAGCAGATAAAGCGTGGCATACAGCGCAGAGATTGCAATGGCTGAGTAGCCGAGAATGGCTGCGCTGGTGTGCAGGCTGAAGAGGGGCGAAGAGAGGAGGGGATCCAGAGCCCCTCCCTGGGTAATCAACACAGAAGACAGTACCTGAAAAACCGTAATGACACCCACTACAAACATCCCGGTTGTCTTGATAGTCAGCATGAATTCGATCCACAGGTATATCAAACCCATGGCCAGGGCAATGAGGGAAAACACCTCCGCCGGTGAGGCAGTCGGAAAATGCTGATACCGTGCGATCCGGGAAGCCAGATAAAGAATATGAATGCCAACGGTCAGCAGTAAAGCGGCAGTAATAAAGGATTCAAACCTGCGACTATCCGAAAAAAAACGCCAGGTATAAAGCACAGCAACAATTACATAGCAGCCGGGTAACAGGATATTTAATAACTCAATCACAATTCATCTTGTTTTTATAGTTGATGATATATTGTACAATCTTCATGCCATGCTGCTGAAATTCACAACAATCCCGATAAATACCGGGAATAAGCCACTCTCAGTCGATATGGTTTCTTAAGCCAAGGGTAAGAAACTATATTTATGTTTCAAAATGAAAAGGTGATTTTTCAATATGATAAAAAGTCAGGCAATCAAGGCTAATGGGGACGGGGGAATAGTTCTGCGAGGTGTACCACTATTGTCTGTACTCAGGGATTCCCGTGCAGATTATACCGTGTGCGCTCCAGCCGCCCGATGCATGTCCATTATTGTAGGAAGCGATACTCACAAGTCGGGAGTCACCTTTTTATATATCAGAGAGTTCCTGCAATCTGCGAAAGGGAGGGCATCAATCAAAACCAGGAGGATTATCAGATGTGGCTGATGTATTCTCCGGCTGACTCATAGAGGAACGGACGTCGGGAAAGTCCAGATGGGTGCGGAGAAATCGATGAAGCACTTCCTGGAACTTCGGATGTTCTGCGGTATTGGAATGGTTCGCGTTGCTGGCGATCCAGAGTTCGAAATTATCGCTGGCATTTGCCAGAAGATGCTGTCCATCTCGAACCGGAATGACGCTGTCCTTGTCACCATGAATTAACAGACCGGGTGGGGAAAGATTTCGAATAACATTTTCTGGGGCGATCTGATTAAGCGTAATCCACAGCCGAAGTTGAATATACTGAACCATCAGCCAACCAAGCGGATAGTACGGAATATGGTATCCCCGCAAAAAGTTTCGGATTATTTCAAGTGGGTGGGCATAGCTGCCATCGGCAACAATGCAACTAATCCGTTTGTCCAGAAAACTGGCATAAATTGCAGCGGCCGCTCCCAGTGAATGGCCCAGCACACCGATCTGATCCACCCGCACTTCAGGTTGGAGTACCAGCCAGTTAATGGCGCTTACAATATCCTGTGCGAACCCGACCTGGCTGATGAAATGATTCTTACTGTTTGCACCATGCCCGCGGGCTTCGATGCAGAGTACATTCACAGGTAAGTCAGAGAGATGATCCAGATAGGGAAGCATCCGTTCACAATTCCGGTTCCATCCATGAATCAATATCATCGTGGGAAACGGTGAGTCGGCTGAGGTATCAGGATGTTGAATCCACCATCCGTGTAGTACTTCATTGTTATGATTGGTCAAGTAGATATCAGTAAAGGGTAACCCCAGCGATTCGGGAGTTTCAGTACTCGGTCTGGGAGTGATGGAGAACGTAAAATGTCCTGTGAGCATGGTGATGCCAGTCAGCAGGAAGAGTATGCCAGCAATAATTCCCATAATTCACTTCCGGAACCCTTGACTGTTAATAAATATGAGTGCACTCTAAAAAGTATACTTACTATCATTTAAGTTTAATTTATCAGGTTTATAGTACTGCATGAATCTGTTTGGAAAACGCCTCGCAGAGATCCCGTGACGACGGGACAGAGAACGCGAAGGAAAATTATAATATGCTGATTACTTACCATAATAAATTTTACGTATATGTTATATGCAGAATAAACATCTGTCAGATTCAGGATGTTATACCGGACTCCTGTTTTCTAAACACTCTCAGCACTATATAATATATGACTATTAAATCTACTCAGGGCAATTCCCGGAACGGTGCAGGCTCAGATATTTTTCTTCTTCACCCCGGGATTTCCCAACGGGATCCCTTACGGGACATCCCGGTGGTTCTGGGAAAACAGTCCCTCCATTGAACCGTTTTAACGGTTTTCCTGAGTTGACTTAATAGTCATATTAAAATATATGCCACATAGATACTGTAAAATATTTTTTGTTTTTTCAACTTTGTGTTTGTGTCAATTCGTGGTTTCTATGGCAATTTCAAATGTACAAAGTAGATACTGGATTTTTGAGAATCAAGGAGGAGGCAGCAGAGGCAGCAAGGTTAGTTACGATAGAAATACTCAGCCAGAAGTTCGGCGGTGCGTTCCAGCAATCGGATTTCCGGTGTCTTGAACGCTGCCGGGGTATCACTGTCGAGATCCAGTACCCCATATAAGGTGCGTCCCTTCATAATCGGGACCACTATTTCAGATTGAGTGGAGATGCTGCAGGCAAGATAGCGCGGGTCGGATCGTACATCATTGACCACAATGGTGGCTCCGGCAGAAGCCGCAGCGCCACAAATACCCTCTTCTAACGAAATATGTTTATGTTCGGGTTCCATACCGTCATAGTATCCCGGCGGGAGCACCAGTTCATCGTTCTGAAGTACATAGATACCGACCCAATCAAACCGGCTATTACATTGTCGTATATACTGAACCGCTTCAGGGAAATAAATATCGGGAGACACGCCGGAATCAATAAGATGCTGCAGCTGGAACTCTAATTGATGAACCGACATGCGGTTACTGAACTACTTCTGTTATTCTTCAGTCTGGTTTGTTGTCTCTTCCTGCTCCTTAGGAACATGGATGAGCAGGCAGTCCTCCTGTTCCAGCTCTTCACGAACCCCACCGGAAAATGGTGCCGAAGTTAACATAATGCCCCGGATGAATCGATAAGAATGCAGCTGTTCCAGTTCCGATTTCAGGGTGAGAAACCGCTGACTGTCTTGCTTTCCAAGCGGAGTCTTTCTATCCTTGACTTCCACATACCATATGGTGTCGACATTTTCGGCCAGGAGAAGAGGGCCGCGACCGGATACGCCCGCCGCCTGTTTTTTGACAAGTTGAACATCCTGGGTCTGGAACATCGGAAATCCCGCTGGGCTGTTCTGTGCTTTCCCCGGTGACCGAATCCACTCCGCGATGTCATTCAGATTTAGCCAATTCATAGAATTCCCCGTTGAATGCTTACGATTATTATCGTTTGCACTCATTCACTGCGAAAAGTTCCATGATTGATAGAACATTATCAACTGTATTTTCGTTATTTGAAATGTTTGAACTGGTTAAGAGTAGTTTTTACTGTATAAAGTGAGTTCATCACAGCGCAAGCAGTGCGCTATTTTCGCTTTGCATTGAATAAATCAGGCGTTAGATTAATACTGAGGTTTAGAATGAGGAGGAGATCTATGGCCCGAAAAGATATTAGTGATATTCTTTCCGACTGGCCCTTTGACCCTGATATTCTGAATGTCCGGAGGATCAAGGGAGAAAACGATAAAGATAAAATTCAATTACGTTTGGATTTAGGATTGCTCCAGATGGAGCTGGAGGGAAGACCGGACGGCCGGCAACCACACGGGTTCGAGAATGTGCTGGAGTATTATAAAGCAGAGCAGGAGCATAGTGAGCAGAAGAAAGAAGGACAATTCGTACTCTCTGCCGATGATCTCCGGGAACTGCAGCAGGAGTCAATACAATATTATCATCGATATCTCTGCTTTGCGGAACTCGGCGATCATGAAGGAGTCATCCGGGATACGGCACATAATTTGGAAGTGCTCGAGCTCGTGGAAGAGTTCGCAGAAGATGAAGAGAGTGCCTGGTCATTCCTGCAATATTTTCCGTATATTAAGATGATGAATGTGCAGGCACGAGTCCAGATGGCGTTAGAGAACGAAGAATATTCCGATGCTCTCCAGAAGATCGAAGAGAGTATCAGACTCATTAGGTCGTTTAACAAAAAATGGGGGATCGCCGAGAACGTGGAGACCAACAGGGAGATCCATATCCTTAACGAATGGAAGGAAACGGTACTGGCAAAACGGCCGGTCTCAGACCTGGAGAAATTAGAAGAAGAATTGGAAGAAGCCATCCGGCTGGAACATTACGAGAAGGCGGCAAAAATCCGGGATAAATTAGAAGCGCTACAGGAAAATCAATCGTAAGCAGAATTATTCCGCTATTTTTCCATCCTTATTAGAAGACGACAGATTTCTTGTGTATATCTTGACTGATGAAGGAGCGTTATGAATACAATGCAACGCAGACTGATGTGGCTGGTCGCAGCACTGGTATTTTTATTGATACTCTTAGGAAATGCCAGCACAATCATCACCGAAGCCTGGTGGTTTGACACCGTGCATTATTCCACGGTGTTTTGGACAATCCTCTCCTGGAAAATTGTGCTCTGGATCGGGGCATTTGTGCTCTATGCTCTGATACTCTGGACTAATTTCTGGATTGCCAACCGGCTGACGCGCGGTCGGGCATTCAGACGATTTGAGAGTGCGAATATTCAAATACCGGGGCAGCGGATTTTCAACGTGATCACCGGAGTGGGGGTAGTGATTATTTCAGTGATTGCAGCCAGTGCTACCTTGCCATGGTGGGAGACTGTATTGAAGTATCTGCACGCCAGCGAATACGGGGCATCCGATCCCATTTTTCAGCAAGAGATCGGGTTTTATCTCTTTCAGCTGCCGTTTTATGAAGGAGCACAGAGCTGGCTGCTCACGCTGTTCGTGTTGTCATTGCTCCTGGCAGGGCTTGTCTATTTTTTGAAGGGTGCCATACAGTTCGTCCGGAACCGACAGAAGATTTTTACTGGCAGTGTAAAAGTGCATTTGAGTATTTTACTGGTCGTGATTGCGGTACTGCTGGCGGTGGATTTCTGGCTTAAACGCTTTGGATTACTGTTCTCCGGCAGCGGCGTCGTGTTTGGGGCCGGCTATACCGATATGCATGCGACGCTGTTGTCATACTGGGTGATGGTCATTGTGACCTTAGGTATAGCCATACTCTTTGTTGTGTCTCTCTTTCGCAGAGGTATTGGCTTGTTGGTGTCCGGAGTCGGGGTTTTTCTTGTCTCACTGATTCTGATCAACGGAATTTATCCCTGGTTTCAGCAGACATTTGTGGTCGAACCCAATGAATTGGACCGGGAGAAACCCTATATACGACATAACATTGATTACACCCGAATGGCCTACAAACTCGATGGCGTGCACCGCGAAGATTATAACGTGCAGGGCACGTTAACCCAGGAGATCATTTCGCGGAACCAGCTCACTATTCAGAATATCCGGCTGTGGGATGTCCGTCCGTTATTGAGCACCTATCGCCAGATTCAGGAAATTCGGTTGTACTATAGATTTTCCGATGTGGACATTGACCGGTATACCATCGACGGGGATTACCGGCAGGTGATGCTATCGCCCAGGGAATTTTCCTACCAGCAGGTCCCCACCCAGGCGAAAACGTGGCAGAATCAGCGGTTGACGTACACCCATGGGTACGGGGTGGTGATGAGTCCGGTGAATGTCGTCACACCGGAAGGCATGCCGGAGTTATTTATTAAAGATATTCCCCCGGTGAGTTCCGTGGATGTTCAGGTCACACGACCGGCCATTTATTATGGAGAAGAGACGAATCATTATGTCTTCACCGGAACGACCACCGAGGAATTTGACTATCCGGTGGGGGGTGAGAATAAGTTCACCCACTACGATGGGCTGGGCGGGGTTCCCATGCATTCTCTCTGGCGAAGGATGTTATATGCCTACGAATTCGGCAGTATTAAAATCCTGATTTCCGGATACTTCACCAATGAGTCCAAGGTGCACTATCATCGGAATATCAGAGAACGAGTTCGGAATGTGGCACCGTTCCTCGAGTATGATCGGGATCCGTATATTACCATCATTGATGGTGAGCTGAAATGGATTCTCGATGCGTATACCACCAGTAAGAATTTTCCGTACGCCGAACCAATGATGGGAGGGAATACCAACTATATTCGAAATTCCGTCAAGGCCGTCATCGATGCCTATGACGGTACCATGGATTTCTATGTGGTGGATGAGGAAGATCCGGTAATCCGCACCTATCAGAAGATTTTCCCGGACCTCTTCAAATCATCCGAAGAAGTGCCCGAGAATATCCGGGCGCATTTTCGGTATCCGGAAGATCTGTTCCTGATTCAGTCGCAGGCCTATCTGGCGTATCATATGACGAGTCCGGAAGTCTATTATAATCGGGAGGATATGTGGCGCATGCCCACTGAAATTTATGAGGGGAACGAACAGCGCATGGAACCCTACTATGTCATTATGCGGCTTCCCGGCTATGAGCAGGAGGAATTTCTGTTGTTTCTCCCCTTCACTCCGGTGAATAAGAACAATATGATTGCCTGGATGGCCGCGCGATCAGACGGGGAGAATTACGGCGAATTAGTGTTGTATGAATTTCCCAAACAGGAACTGATCTTCGGACCGATGCAAATCGAAGCCCGGATCGATCAACATCCGGATATATCGGAGTTAATGACGCTCTGGAGTCAACAGGGATCCAGCGTTATTCGGGGGAACCTGTTGGCCATTCCCATCGAAAATGCCCTGTTATATGTCGAGCCGCTGTATATCCGATCAGACCAGGGGGAAATACCGGAGTTGAAGCGGGTGATTGTCAACTACCAGAATCAAATAGTGATGCATGAATCGTTGGACAAATCGCTGGCTGCCATCTTTGGGGAGGCGCCCGAGGTGGCGCCGGGTCTGGCAGTTATGCCTTCTGCCGTGAGCGGATCAGGGGATATTCAGTCGTTGATCCAATCCTCCAATGAAACGTTTCAGCAGGCACAGCAATTCCTGCGAGAGGGCGATTGGGCCGGGTATGGTCAACAGATCCAGCGATTGGAGGAGCTGCTGAACCAGCTGCAGGAAGTATCGCAGGCAGACACCTCGCAATCTCAGACGGTAATGCCGGGAGAATAGATCCTGGAACAGCCGGGGGAATTTATGGTCTGGATACTTATTCCGATAATAACGTAAGATCAGTGATTGTATGAAGTCCCCGAAAAGTATGGATTATCAGAAGTATTGTATTCATGAAAAGTGTGGATCTCCGGAAGCGAGTTGATATCACATCCCTCGTTAACTGACCGGGGAAGAGATCTATGAAGAAAAAAGATATTATACATCAGGTGGCCGAATCCGAAGATGTGCCGGCGGAAGAAGTTGAAGCAGTGGTGGATGAATTGCTGCAACTCGTCCAGAACCGGATGGAGAAGGGCGAAGAAACGCAAATCTACGGATTCGGGAAGTTCGGTGTGCGATGGTGGAAGGGCCGAACCGGTCGTGATCCCCAAACCGGCGAAGAAATAGAAATCGAGGGACGGTGGATACCGTATTGGTCTCCATCTCCAACCATGATTGAAGAAGCCGAATCCCCGCCGGATGTCAGCGAGAAGGTTGGCGGGGAGGCTGCAGCCGCCGCGGAGGGGAAAGCCGATGCAGCGGAGCAGGAAGAAGAAAAGGTCGCTCCTGCCGGGGAGGAGGTTTCCGGTACTCCGCAGGAGTCTGACAAAGAAGAAGAGGAAACAGCAGAAGAGAAACATCCTGCAGTATCAGGAGATTTTGAGGCAGAGAAGGCCGGGAAGCCAGGAAAAGTAGACAAAGAGGAAGTAACTGACGCACTGCCTGATACAGGCCCGGAATCAAGGGACACTTCGAAATCGGAGGCAGCGCCCGGTTCAGATCAGAAAATGCATCGGGAAGATGCAGCTGCGGAGAAGGAAGAACCAGCCCCAGAATCTGCACCATCGCCTCCGACAGAGAAGGAGACTCCGGATAAATCAGGACCGTTTACTGAGACCCCGGACTGGCCGGATATCGGAGATGAAATTAGCATGAAAGAGCTGCGGTTCATCTCCGAACGATTAAAAGAAGAACCCGGAGAAACCTCAGCGGGGTTGTTTTTCTTTGATGAAGAGGACGAAGTGGAAGAGGGCGCAGATTCCGTTGAAGTGAAAGAAGCCCCGTCTGTTTCTCTTATGGACGAAGACCAGGAGAGAGAAGCCCCCGACGAAGAACCATTGGAGTGGGCTGTCACAGAACGACGTCGGGGAAAGTTCGGCTGGGGAGTTATTATCACCTTATCATTCGCGCTGATCCTTTTCGGAGCCTATCTGCTGCTCCAGGAGCGATTACCAGATCTCTCCGCATTTATACCGAATATTCAAATGGACAGAGAAACTGTGACTCCGGACCAATCAGGGAGCGAGGCCGAAGGAGATGGCATCGAGGAATCAGGAATCGACCTGACCCGGGAGCAGCCCCCGGGTATTCTCGAATCCTCCGGGCAGGAGGCCGCAGCATCGGCCGTACTACTGGAGCCATACAATTTCGTCGGAGCTGCGCGCAGGGAATCGTTTCTCAATGTGTATAATGAGGCGCTCAACCAATTTGAGGGAGAGAATTACCGGACGGCGGAAGCTATGTTCAATCGAATGCTGCAGTCGGATCCCCCGGGCGATTACATTGATAACATCCATTACTGGCTCGGTGAATGCAAGTACGCGCAGGAGCAGTTCGAGGCAGCTATACGGGAATTTGAACTGGTCTTTGCCGCACCTAACAACAACAAGGTTGAGGATGCGCTCATTATGATGGCGCGGTCGCACATTCAACTGAACCAATTTGACCAGGCCCAGACCATCTTGCGTAAATTTTATACGCAATATCCCAATTCTCAATACGCAGATCTGGCCATGCAATGGATTCAACAATATGATCTATAGCCGGCCAGCTTCTCTCTGAGTGATAATGAGAAGCAGGCTACCTCATTAATATTTTTCGGATCTCTTGACTCATTCCTGGCCGCCCGTTATATTACAAGCAAGATGAAGTGCTAGCTGACCGAGGAAGTCTTGTTGAAAATCGATGAGTGCCTGTTGTCATTCCGACTTTCTATCCTAACCTTAAACCCAAAAATTATTTGAAAGAGAGAGGGTTAGCCCTATGGTTACCACAGCACAATTAGGCGGGATACTCAATTTCGGGCCACTGAATAAACCAATGACCTCGTTTTATTTGAGCGTAAATGAGGAGGATAAGAAGAATAAGAAACACAAGATTTTATTCAAAGATCTTTTGAAGTATAAATCAAATAAGACTTATTTCAAAAATTTAAGCGAAGAAGAGAAATCATCCGTACAGAATGATTTTAAGAAGATCGAAGATTATATCAACATGGAATTCGACCTGAACGGAGATAGCAGCCGCAGTGTCGCTATTTTCTCCTGCTCAGAAGAACATCTCTGGGAGAGCCTGAAATTTTCCGTGCCCATGGATACGTCCATGGTGGTGAACCGCCACCCGTATCTGCGGCCACTGGTGGAGGCGGCCAGCCGGCATCGCAATTATGCGATTATTCTGGTGGATCGGGCGAAGGCGCGGATTGTTGAAATCCGCATGGGAAGGCCGGTTGAGCATTTTCATGTGCATGAGGAAGACATGCCGGATCAGGTGAAGAAAGGGGATTTCGGCGGAACGAGTGAGCGGCGCTACGAGAGACATATTAATGATCATGTTCGCCGCCATTTGAAAAATGTTGCCGGGGAAGCCAAACGCTTGCAGAGCAAGCACGATTATACGTGGATCTACCTCGGGGGCCGCCAGGAAATCATCAATGAATTTGAGAAGGTGGTTCATTCCTATATTCAGGAGCGTACTCTGGGACATATCGTTGTCGAACCTCACGCCCCGTTGAATGAAGTGCTGGAGAAAGCAAGTGCCGCAGAAGAAGACTCTCTTCAGAGTTACGAAGGGCAGTTGCTGGACCGGCTGCAAAATGAAATCGCTTCGGGCAGTCTTGGAATCAGCGGGATATTGGGAGTCTTACAAGCGCAGCAGAAAGGCCAGATCGATACCCTCCTGGTGCAAAAGGCATTTGCCAGAAAAGGATTCTATTGTCCGCAGTGTAATTATCTCACCATCGACGAAGAGGGAACTTGTCCCATCGATAATACGGAGCTCCTCAGAACACCGGATATTGTGGATAATCTGATCTACAATGTTTTGAATCAAGGGGCGTCGGTGGAAATGATATACCGCAGCATGGACGATTTCAGTAATATCGGAGCCTTTCTGCGATTTCCTTTCGCTGAACAAAGACGCTAATTCGCAGAGTCGAAAGCGACCGGGGCATGCTCCGTCGGCCGGTACTATCATACGATACATATTCTGCCCTGCGATACGCTATCAGCGACATATCCTGGGTGATCGATATCATAAGTGTTTATTCTCACCCAAATTGAGCGATTTATTTCCATACATCGCTCAATCAACAAAGAAAATGTTCGAAGAATGCCTTCGGCATACGTTTTCACCTCCCCGAGAACGGAGTCGGGACGTTCTGCACCCATACGGTGAAAACAAACATTTTCTAAGTCGGGGTTATACCGAAGTACAGCGATACTTCGCTGCGCTCGTATCGCTCAACTTAGGTCTCAGTCAGTAGGTATAATCGAGTCCCAGCTGGAGATGCCGCGGGGCACCCATACTCCGTTCAACCATCACATAGTAATATTGAAAGAGGTTCTCCACGGAGAACCGGAGAGTGAGGTGATTCGTTGCCTGATAATAGCCATGCAGGCTCCAGAGATGAATTGGCACTCGATCATCCGCGCCGGTTTTCGGATTGGTTGGATACACCTGGACACGCTGAATTTTGCTTCGATACTGATATTCCACGCTGCACAGGAGTTTGCGGGAAAGAAGAATTTTCATGGTGGAGACAACACTCTGATCATGCCGGTATGCCAGAACCGTATCCTGTGTGAGATCCCGCGGGTGCAGAAACGTATATCCAATTCCCTGGTGGACCGGGAGAGAGGGGATTTTCCATTCTAAAGCAATCTCCGTTCCCCTGATATGGGCTTCGGTAATGTTTTGAAATGAAATCGTACCGGTCTTCTGGTTCTGCAGAGGATCAATAAAGTTCCGATATTGCGAAGAGAACAGAGCCACATCCAGGGTCAGAGTTGAAGTTTCGTAATGGGTGCCAATCTCGCCGCTCAGGCTGATTTCGGGCCGCAGGTGGGGGTTGGGTACCACCTGAAAAATATGCTGACGGGTATGGATAAATCGTTCGGAGATGGAGGGTGAACGGAATCCTCTGCCAAAGGAGGCTCGCACAGTCCAGACGTCGGTGAGGCTGTGATTCAGCCCGATTTTCGGGTTCATATGCACCAGAACAGGGCGGGTATCAATCCGCATGAGATCAGCCCGCACTCCCGCAACTAACCGGGTGAGTGCTGTAATGCTCCATTCATCCTGCAGATAACCGGCCACATCATAGCCGGTGTGATTGTTCCAGAGGTCCGCAATGATGCGATCCCCGGTAAACTCTATCCCTGCGGTGAACAAATGGGAAGAGGTGATTTGATAATCCGTCTGCCATTCGGTGGAGAGTGTGTGGGAAACCGAGTAATCGTCATTATCATGCTGGTAATTCTGAAAGCCTTTGCGATAGTAAATGGTACGCCAGGTGTGCGCCATCCTGGAGGAGACCACATTAGAGCGGCTGAGTGCCAGCTGGATATGGTGGTTGGTCAGGTAATCTCCCACTGACTCCAGAGGGACATTATAGGGCCGATGTGCATTTCTCCACTGGGTGAAGACGCCGTGGATGTCCCGAACCAGAAACAGCCGGCCGTTCCATTCGGTAGTTTCCGAAGAGGTGTACCGGAACTTGCCGGTGCCGGTGAATCGCCGGTACCAGCCGTTCTGGGTATAGCCGGGGGAGCTTTGATAGGTAAGCCCGGCGCGAAGGCCCAGCGAATCCATCTGCTGTTCATAGGACAGACTCCATGTCCCTGTAAATAACGGTTCTTCCCGCCAGCGCCAGCTGGAATATGAAGGAAA
Source organism: uncultured bacterium (assembly GCA_964413425.1). GTDB lineage: Bacteria > Fidelibacterota > JAANXI01 > JAANXI01 > JAANXI01 > DATFLS01. The sequence goes on along the minus strand of CAYPST010000006.1, from coordinate 53,389 downwards.
GGAATAATGTCCCCCACGCACACGTATGGTAGTTTGCGACTCCCGGGAAATCGGAGAAGTGATCACGTTCACCACGCCACCCAGCGCATTGGACCCATAGAGGGCTGATCCGGCACCCTTCAGGATCTCGACCCGCTGGATATTCTCAATCGGGATAGCATTCCAGTAGATCCCGTTGTTATCCGAGGCCAGTACGGGAAAACCGTCCACCAGCACAAGCACCCGACTTCCGGCGCCTCTGGTGTAGCCGCTGCTTCCGCGGATGGTGATTTGCCCGCCGATCATTTGCACACCCGGATGGTATGGTAAAATTTCATTCATGGTGGTGGGCATGCGCAGCTGAATGTCCGACTCTCTGATGGTACCGATGGACACCGGCGATTCCTTGACCCGCACGGATCGCTTTTCACCGGTCACCACCAGCTGGGGGGATTCCAGCACCGTTGGCTGGAGGGGAATCTCAAGATGGGAGGTCTCCCCGGCACGGACCACAACCGAATCGATGGTTGCTTTATAACCGATCATCGTAAATTGTAGGGCATAGTTTCCCGGAGAAATTCCCCGTATCCGGAAGGCACCATCCGGTCCGGAGGCGGCTCCCGTCACCGTGCCCATTACAAGAATATTGACGCCTTCCAGTCCCTGATCATTGGAATGGTCATAGACCCGGCCGGCAATGCTTCCGGTGGTTTGGGGCTGAGCCGCAAGCACTCCGGACGGCAAGGATAGAATAATTCCAAAGATGATGATCCGCAGCAGCATATCTAAAAGTCGATCGTAAATTGAAAGTCACAATGGATATCAATGCCGGAGGTGATCTCTTCATCATCCACGGCCACAAATCGGAATGGGATAATTGCCTCCGGATTTCCGTAGAGTCCCAGTATATGAAAATACTCCGGGTGGGCGGCCAGGGAATCAAGAGGTTGTCCCAGGATTGTACTTATAGGGACAGTCGTGGCGATCACGCCTGCCACATAGTATCTCCCGGGGAATGCCTGCAAAAAATACGGTTGTTGCGTTCTGGATGTGTCCAGGGGATTGGTATACCCCAGGATATTTCGAATCACCTGGGGAAAAGTGAGTCTCAGGAGATTTAGATTCGATACATCGGCAAATGCGACCACCGCCCCGGCCAATGAGTCCGGCCAGAGCACCTTCCCGGTGTCATCACTGGGAAACGTGACCGTCCCCTGGAACCCGGGAGCCGGCTGTAGCCCGTGTTCACAGGACCAGACCAGCATAACAGGCAATATGAAAAGGAGGAGATAAGGTTTCATGATCTGTGATGATATTAGCGGGAGATTGTTTTGCAGTCAAGTAAATTACGCCTGTTGATTCTTTAATTGGAAAAGAATAGCACACGAATGTAGATAAAAGTTAAGAGAAAAGAGATAGGAGTAAAGAGTGCCCATCCTCACCGCCCCCAACATCCGGGTATATAGGTGCATAGGTACATCTGTACAAAGGTATATAAGTAAGTGATGGGGAGCAGGTGGAAGGGGATCCGTGGTGATCCCCTGTTTCTGTGTTCATCTGTACGCCATTTTTGTGAAACGCAGAGATGCATCGGTTTGCAGAGATCTTGCTCCCTCCGTATCTTTGCATCCAACAGAGAAGGGACTTCTTATGCAAACCCATCACCAGGTGATTTTTTCGAATTCCCAACATCTGGACACCATCGAGGATGCCAGCATCCGGTTGATTCTCACTTCACCGCCGTATCCTATGATTGCTATGTGGGATGCGGTGTTTGGTCTGCTCAATCCGACCATCACGGAGGCCATTGGGTGATCATCTGGCGTTTGTCCGGAAGCGGAAACAGAACGGAAAAGCACCATCCCATTGGAACAGGCGGCTGCGGGTTCCGTGCATTAGCCGGCAGGAAACGGCAATCCGTTTATATGAGGTCCAGAGTATCTGGCAGAGAGAAGCCAATGCGTATGATGTGAAGTATCAACCATTGAGTGGAGCCTGGGAGACCTCAGCGTGGCGGCCGGAGGTCAGATGCCCATAACGCCCCCGGCTTTCTCATGATGCAAAGGCCTGCCCCGCTCATAGACCTGGCGGTCAGGCGGTGAGTCCATGAGGTCCGGAAACCGGCGATACAGGCTTTCAGCAAACAGGTAATCCAGGTGCTCGTTGGATTCCGGTGCCCACCCCATGACCCGCTCCCAGATTTCGGCGTTTTCCATGCAGAAATAAATAAAGAGATCCTCACCCCCGTATTCCCGAATCCACTGGTAGATCTGTTTATAGAGCTGCAATCGCAGCGGTTTGACATATCGCATTTTACCGTCATTCCCTTTGATAAGCTCCTGGTAGACAATCTTCGTCTTTGGAAATTTCGCAATGATTTTGGCCTTCATTTCGGGAGGAAACCGCAGGCTCCCCATACTGATCCAGGTTACCCGGTCAGGACGGACGACCTCAAACAGGCGGCGTATCAGATCGTGATAGCCACGTCTCCACTCTTTGTAATAAAGTATTGGGTCGAAATGCAGCCCCAGTTTAAAACCCCGCTCCTGAACCGCTGCCATGGATTCCAGTCGTTCGGAAAAATTGGCAGCCTTAAATTCCTCTGCGGCTACCACCTCAGACGGATTCACCGACCAGGAACAGACCACCTTTCCCTGATGGTCCATATCCAGGAGATTCCCCACGGTGTTGGATTTGGTTTTCAATTCCAGCAGCACATTGGGCAGCTCCGTGAAAATCGGGATAATTTCCCGGGAGAATTTGCTGTAGTCGTCAAAGGCCAGCGAATCGGTCAGCTCCCCGGTGCCAATCCGGAAGAACCGGTCGGGCTGGCTGCGCACTTTTTCGCGGATTTCCTGAGCCAGATTTTCGGTATCGGCGTACACGGTGGTCACCGGATTGTTCAGATAGAACTGCAAAATGCAGTAAGTGCAATCGATGGGACATCCGGAGGTCTGATTGATGACATGATAATTGCAGCAGCGATAGGTGCGATCTGTTCCGGGACATTGTTTCACCACATGCCCCTTTTTCTTTGTTAAAAAGATTTTCCGCTTGCCATTGGACGAGGTCTCGCGCAGAAACTTCTCCTTCTCCGCATCCGGATCCTCAATGTATTCTACCTCCGCAGCTGGGAGGGATTTCAGATAATTTTGCACGAGAGTCGAATCTTTGACCGCCGTATCAATAAGCAGCGAATTCACGGATACCCGTTTCATCGTTTCTATCCTGTCTGTTTTTTTATCAGAGATGAAGTTATCGGTTTTTCCGCCTCATGGTACCCCCACATTCATGAAAATACTGTATAAAATCCCAACGGCAAATACCAGTGATAAGTTTCATTTATCTGTGATTTGATCTCTGGAGTTAAAAGAGTGTATGGCTATGAAATCTGTTCAGGAACATCACAGGCAAGGAAGCCGAACGGGATACTTTGCGGGCTTGGGGCCACTCTTCATGTGCTGGAGAGCCGTTGCATGTCCAAGATCCCGATCCAACCGGGGAAACGACTCTCCAATGCAGGTTGCGCATCCAAATCATTTTTTTTCCTGAGCTAACTTAATAGTCATAAAAGAGTAAGGGAGGGTGCGATGTTTTCGAAGGGGCCCAGGTCACAGATGTGTCTACAGACTGTATAGCCGGCTGGCACAAGAGCATTCCTTCACCCAGGTCTGCTGGGTCTCCTCTTCGTCGGCCTGTTCCAGCGAGATGGAGGAGGGTGTAGCATGCGTGCCTGAAAGCTTGACTTCACCCGCCCGAATACCGATAATAAAGAAAAGAGAGGATAAAAATGGCTGAAGAAGATACAGCTGATAAGGCCCGGCGGGAAGCACATAACGTTCTGGAGTCCAAGATTGGGGATGATGGCATTGTGGCTATGCAAGCGTATATTCGCCGATCCGAAGACCAGCAGATAGCAGCATTACAGCGGCTGGAGGAAAAACAGACATCCGGGATGCAGCGGTTGGAAGGCAACATGCAGCGGCTGGAAGGCAGGCTGGAAGGCAATATGCAACGGCTGGAAGGCA
>CAYPST010000006.1:0-49282 GCA_964413425.1 uncultured bacterium | reverse complement strand
ATGCAACGGCTGGAAGGCAACATGCAGCGGTTGGAAGAGAAGATTGATCGCAACCTCCGCTGGACCCTCATGTTCGTCGTTGCCTGGACCGGCGTCATCTTCGCTGCATTGAAGCTGGTCGGGTAGATCTTAACATCTCCGGGATACCGGTGGACGAAGACTCGTATGCCCTGGTGCAATCCGGGGCGTTTGTGCATACAGGAGCCTATCACAAAGGTCAACAACATATGATCCGAGAGGTGATTGCTGGGGGATGCTTACCAAAAACCGATTTGATGCCGGACTGTGCATCACTTGAGATTATCTATAATCAAGCCCCAGTTGACGGGTGCTGGCAGTGTTGCGGATGCTGACACACAGAACTGTTTGAACCGTCGCTCAGGACGCTGCACCATTTTACACACTTATTTAGCACAGAAGAATTGGATACTCGCATAGTCGATAAAGACAAAGTAAATACTCCTCCTCTATTCTTTACTCAGACTTTCTCGAAGATTTCCCGAAACAGGTTAAGATTCTCCGGTACTGTGAGCAACCGGGCCGTCTCTTTAATATCTTCCACCTGCTCCCAGTGGAAAGAGACGTTGACGCCCCGATCCTCCAGCCGTTTATCCCAGCGGATGTTTGCCTGCGAGCCCAACTCCAGAGAATCCGCCAATTGCTGGATCTGCCGATGGGTTTCCGTAAGCACCGGATACCGGTATTCATGGATTTTCCGTCGGATCTCCCCTAACGCCAGATGCGGCTGCGGATTCCGCTCAAGGATGTCGGAGACGCATAATTCCTCAAAGATGCCCTGAACAGGTCGCTCTTCCCGCCGGCTGATTTCATACAGGTTGGTCATCAATTCCTCCAGCAAATTAATTCCCGGTGAAAACGTCTCGAGCAATTCCAGCGCAATATTCAGTCCCTCGGAATCCAGATCCTGAAAAATTAGTGTGCGGCTGATGGCAATATCTTTATCGACAAAAAATTCGATAAGAGATTCAGGCAGCCGCCGGAAGCCTCTATACTGGTCATATACATTTTTATGGGGTTGCAGGTCGAGCAGCGGAAGAATGTCGTTAATCACCTCAGTGGTTGTGGCACCGAGTTCATGAGCCCTGTGGAGCGCCTGCGATTGTTCATACAGATTGAAGGGGGCCTGCACCCGATTATCTATGAGAGAATCCCGCAAATTTGGTATCCCGCGTCGACCAGAGATGAAACAGGGAACCGTCTGAAGATGGAGCCGCCGTGCACAGGCATATCTGCGGAAACCGTGGATTATTCTGAATCCATCGCCTGTCTCCTCCAGCAGAAGAGGCGTATGAAGTCCAAGCTCCCGGATCGACCGAAGTAATTCATCCCGTTCATACTTTCGGTAGTGATATCGATAGGTAGTATCATTCGGCAGAATATCGGCTATTGGTATATCCTGGATGGCTCTCATGACAGGTACAGTCTACTCCATCCCCTGCTCATGATCAAGATCTTATGAGAGAAGCAGGGATATCCGGAAAAAGGAAAATGTGCGGCGCACCCCTATATTCAATCATATTTGAAGAAATATGATAATAATAAAATAAAACTATTGTATCCCGGGGGAAATAGCTCTACTTTGGGGTGTTGCTGTTTCAAATATACGTGGAATATTCAAATAAATGATCAATGGCATTTTTTGCGTATCTGGTGATTAGGTGGCCATATGGAAAGAGCCGCACAGAGACCGACGCCGGAAAGCACAGAGAGACGACCGCGTCCAATTGCCGGGGGCATCCGGCTGGAGTATACTGGTGACCTGCTGCAGGCCCTGACCACGGCCGCTTATGCCATCGGGCAGGTTCGGGGTTCATCTCGTCATGTGCCACATCTGACAGGTGTGAGTCGTTTGTTTGCGCTCTGGAATGGTGTCTGGACGCTGGAGAATGAGGGGAGCCACCATACTCCGCTGGAGGTCCTGGAAGATTCCCTGCTGGAGACAGAAGCGGCATCCCCTGATCTCACGGCGCTCTCCCGGTATGTTGAGATCGCCGCTGGTGGGGCCGCGGAGGAAACGGATTCACCACTTTCTTTGCCCTTCTTATCAATGCTCCACCGGCAGTGTTTTCGCGGAATTTCCGAACGTGCCGGCTCGATACGAGGTGATCAGTCCCCGGTGGCTTCGCTGATACCGGGCAGGCATGGTAAGCAATATACTCCGCCGGCTGGGAATGATCTGCAATCACTCACAGGCGATTTCGGGGTATTTCTGGAGGAGAGCCAGGACTATCCTGCGTTGATAAAAGCGGGAATACTGGAGGCCCAGTGGACGCTGCTGCAGCCTTTTCGCCGGGGGAATGGGTTGCTGAGCCAGCTCCTGCTGCATCGGTTTCTCCGCATGCATCACTTGCTGGAATCACCACTCTGCTCTCTCAGCCGGATGTGGGCAAAACACCGGGTAGAGTTTGCCTACCGGTTGCAGGCACTCCTCCTGGAGGCGGAGTGGAATGAGTGGCTCCAGTTTTATCTGCGGAGTCTTGCAGAAACCTGTCTCTGGTCTGCGGATGTGCTCGCCTCCGTTGCAGAGATGTATCGAGCACACCGGGAGAAAGTCCGGGATCTGCCCGGCAGTACGGAGATGGCGCTCTCTCTGCTGGATTATATGTATGTCCAGCCTCTCCTGAATATTCAACAGTGCGCCGGGTACCTGGATGTGGTGTTCGGCACGGCCAGTTCCCTGCTGCACAATATGCAGGAACAGGGCATAGTCAGGGAAATCACCGGTCAGCGGCGGAATAAGCGGTATTTGTATCTTGAGTACTATACGCTGTTTACCGGAGGCGCTCGTGAGAAGGAACAAGTGATCTCCCGCACACCGGACCGGAACCGCAGATATGAGAGGTAAATACATTATTGATATCCGGGAATGTCACCTCTAAATTCCCGAAAACGGCATCATTTCCGGATGTCACTACTCATAATAACTCAGGGATGTAGAGGGAAATCTATGGGAAAAAAAAGAGTATTTTTAGCGCTGTGTGCAATCCTGTTCATTCCCCCAGTCCATGCACAGGTGAAGTTTTATCCCCAGCCTCCCGTCTTGATTAACACCCCCACTGCCGGGAGTTTGGAGCAGGGGAGTTACGCCACAGAGATCCGGATGATGCCCGAAGGAGGCGTGTTGGGAAACATTATGGTGGGGTTGACCGGGAGGTTCCTCCTGGGGGTTTCTTATGGCGGCACCGGTATCATTGGAGAGGACAGTGTCGACTGGAATCCGGAACCCGGCGTGCATGCAAAGTATCGTCTGCTGGATGAAACAATGAGGTACCCCGCACTGGCCATCGGATTTAATTCCCAGGGATATCACAGCTATATCGATAGTCTGCAGCGGTACGAAATTAAATCGTCCGGATTTTATGTGGTACTCAGTAAAAATTATCGATTTCTCGGGAATCTGGGAGTGCATGCCGGGATGAATTACTCCCTGGAAGATGGCGACGGCGACCGGGATCCGAATCTTTTCTTCGGACTGGATAAGGATATCGGAGATGAGCTGGCCGTTATGGTGGAATATGATGCCTCTCTGAATGATAATCGTACCGGTGATATGGCCATCTCCCGCCGCCGCGGCTATTTGAACGCTGCCGTTCGGTGGACGTTCTCGCAACGGTTTCACGTGGAATTTGATGTCAACAACCTCCTGCGGAACAAGCAGAAAGCCGGGTCACTTCCAAGCCGGGAGTTGAAAATCGTGTATATGGAATACTTTTAGCAGAAGGAACCAGTGTAATGGATAGTCGAAGAATACGCTTGGTAATTTCGGTGCTCGCTGTTGCTGTCTGTCTGGGCGTCGTCCGGGCCGAAACTGTCGATGCGCTGATTGCACAGGCCGATGCCTGGCATGATCAACACCAGCCCGACAGAGCACTGGAAGTGTTGAACGAAGCTGAAGAGCAGGTGGGCCAAAACGCTGAGGTTTTGTGGCGGATAGCGCGGGCGTATTATGACAAGGGCACTCTGGCACCTGACCGCGAAAAAGAGGCGCTGTATGTGGAATCCGAGGGGTATGCCCGGAGAGCAGTGCGGGCGGACTCAGTCAATGCCGATGCCCATGTCTGGGTGGCGATTGCGGTTGGCAAGGTGGCCCTGCAGCGTGGTGGCAAGGAAAAGGTGGAGCTCTCGCGGGAGGTGAAAGAAGAAGCAGAGAAGGCAATCAGCCTGGATCCCGAACATGATACCGCGTACCATGTGCTGGGCCGGTGGCACTATGAGGTAACCACCCTGAGCTGGGTGCTGAAGGCCGTCGCCAAAGTGGTCTACGGAGGTTTGCCGGACGCTTCCATCGATGAATCTATCAGACTGTTACAGAGAGCGACGGACCTGGCCCCGGAGCACATCAACCATCATCTTCAGCTGGCAAAATCGTATCTGGAGAACAATCAGGACACAGAAGCCCGGCAGGAATTGCAGCTGGCGATCCAGCTTCCGCCCAAAGAAATCGATGATCCGGAGAACAAACGGGAAGCCCGGGAGCTGCTGCGGAAATTGTAACCGGTGCATCTGATTGCCGTTGTGCCCGCCGTTCAGGCTGAGGAATCCACGGCGCCGTAAACGGCGCTATTGAGAGTAGGGGCGCTTATACCCCCGGCGTGAACGCCGGGGGTACCGGACCTCGTGAGGGCGGCCCGAAACAGGAGAATCTTCTCCTAACCCCGGTGCGATGGCGAGGATCAGGATAATAGTTGTTCATTTGGGAAAGAATTCTCCCACAACCCCTGTACATTGGAGTTCACAAAATTTCCTGCAGTGTAACGGGCTTCTCCCGGAGGTATCCCCATGGGGAGCCCTATCTTTAAGCAAACGTAGTTTTTGCCTGCAGGTCTACCATTGCAGAAGCTGCGAGGACCTTCGGATCCGTCGCTACCAAGTGGCACAACCCTTCCTGCCCCCAAATCGGTTCGTGATCATTCTTTACACGGGTTTTTACTTATTCCACGGGATCGAAAATGGCCGGATCACATTGTATAACTGTTTGAACCCGATACTACAGTTTATTCATGGAGAACAATTTTGTTAATGTCCCTGAGAGTGTTTAAAAAACAGTCCCGAGAGATCTCTTCGAGATGTCCACGGTGGGGGTGGCACCGGGGCTCCTCTCCGTCCTCTGTGTGTTATTATTCGTCAGTATATGAGTCTATTTAGAAAACGCCTTGCCCCGAAGGGATGCCTTTGGCACAGAGATCCCGTGACGACGGGACAAAGGGCGCAGAGGCCGCCCCAACGGGATCCCTTCGGGACAAAGAACGCAGAGAAAATAGAAATAATATCTACCTAAATACCGAAATACATTTTGCATGCATGTTATATTCATAATAAACATAAACCAATTTCAGCATCCTGGATCAGACGCATGTTTTCTAAACACTCTCAGTATATGAATAATTCGGGATATTTATCAGCATACGAAACGTGAAGCACTTTTTCCATCACCGGGAGCGTATGAATGAGACACCTTTATCAAAGGTGTAAATCAATCTTTCTATATCAGCAATTCTCTCTTAGATTATATGATTTGCACAAGATGTAGAGGTTTATCATGGCACGGCACGAACACATAAAAATACAGGGCGCCCGGGAGCATAACCTGAAGAATATTCAGTTAGAGCTTCCGCGGAACAAATTTATTGTCATCACCGGTTTATCCGGATCCGGGAAGTCATCGCTGGCGTTTGACACCATTTATGCGGAGGGGCAGCGCCGGTATGTGGAATCCCTTTCAGCGTATGCCCGGCAGTTCCTGGGGATAATGGAGAAACCGGATGTGGATTATATCGAAGGATTATCCCCGGCCATTTCTATTGAGCAGAAATCCGCTTCGAAGAATCCCCGATCCACGGTCGGCACCGTCACAGAGATTTATGATTACCTGCGTTTGCTTTATGCCCGGATAGGCACGCCTTATTGCTATAACTGCGGCCGGCCCGTGCAAAAGCAAACGCTCCAGCAGATTGTGGATAGCATCCTGGAGTTTCCCGAAGAGGCGAAAATTCAGGTACTGGCTCCTGTTGTCCGCGGGCGGAAGGGGGAGTATAAGGAAGTCTTTAAGGAAATAAAGCGGGAAGGATTTTTACGGGTCCGGGTTGATGGGGAGATCAGGGAAATTGACGAGGACATCGTGCTGGACAAGAATAAGAAGCACGAGATTGAAGTGGTGGTGGATCGGTTGGTTGTCAAGGAATCAATTCAGGGTCGTTTGACCGATTCTCTGGAGACCGCGCTGAAGATTGGCTCCGGATTGGTCATGGTCGACGAGCTGGGGGAGGAGGAACACGTGTTCAGCGAGCACTTCTCCTGTCCGCACTGCGGAATTAGTTACGAGGAGCTGTCCCCCCGGATGTTTTCCTTTAACAGTCCGTATGGGGCTTGTGAAGTGTGCGATGGGTTAGGAACCCAGATGGAAATTGATCCCGATCTGGTAGTCCCTGATCATTCGCTGAGCTTGAACCAGGGGGCGGTGAAGCCCATTGGTGTGCAGCCGCGGGGAAACTGGTATTCCCGGGTGTTAAAAGGTTTATCCCGGGAATATGGATTCCGGTTCACCACCCCATGGCGGAAGATGCCGGAAGCCGCCAGGAATGCGATTCTCCACGGAACCCGGGGGGAGAAAATTACCGTAAAATACCGGTCGGAGAAGGCCCAGGGAGAGTGGGCGCGGGAGTTCGAAGGGGTGATTCCGAATTTGCAGCGCCGCTATCGGGAAACGTCTTCCGGCGGGGTTCGCAGCTGGATTGAAACCTATATGCGCACCCTCCCCTGCCTGGCCTGCAATGGCGGCCGGATTCGCAAAGAGGCCCGGGCCGTGAAAATCAATGAGTTGAATTTGCCGGATCTGGCTGCCCGATCCATCAAGGAGGTGCACCGATTTTTTGATCCTGAGAACGGGGGTTTATGCTTAACCGGGATGAAAAAGGAGATCGCCTCGGAAATCGTCAAGGAAATCCGGCAGCGCCTGCGGTTTCTGATGAATGTGGGCCTGGACTATTTGACCCTGGATCGCGGAGCCCGGACACTGTCTGGTGGCGAGGCCCAGCGGATCCGCCTGGCCACCCAGATCGGCTCCCAGCTGGTGGGGGTGCTGTATATCCTGGATGAACCCACCATCGGATTACACCAGCGGGACAATCAGCGGCTGATCAATACGCTCACTCATCTCCGGGATATCGGGAACACAGTCATCGTCGTCGAGCACGATCCGGAAACAATCGAGTCTGCCGATATTGTGGTGGATCTCGGACCGGGGGCCGGCGAACATGGCGGAAATGTGGTTACGGTGGGATCACCGGATGAGGTCAAACAATTCCGGGAGTCGATCACCGGGCAGTATTTGAGCGGTCAGCGGCTCATTCCCATCCCCGAGCGGCGTAACAACGGAAACGGAAAGGCGCTGATTCTCAAGGGAGCCCGGGGGAATAATTTGAAACAAATTGATGTGACGTTCCCGCTGGGGGAATTTATTTGTGTGACCGGGGTATCCGGGTCCGGGAAGAGTACCTTAATTAATGAAACGCTGTATCCGGCTCTGGCGAAACATCTCCATGGGAGTTCGAAAGCACACCCTCTGGCGCACGAAACCATCCGGGGACTAAACAATATTGATAAAGTGATCGAGATTAATCAATCGCCAATCGGGCGCACTCCCCGGTCCAATCCGGCAACCTACAGCGGGGCGTTTACCCCCATCCGGGAGTTATTCAGCGAATTACCGGAGTCGAAGATCCGGGGATATAAACCCGGGCGATTCAGTTTTAATGTCAAAGGGGGACGCTGTCAGGCGTGCAGCGGTGACGGGGTGAAAAAAATCGAAATGCACTTTTTGCCGGATGTCTATGTCACCTGCGAGGTGTGCGAGGGGCGGCGGTATAACCGGGAAACCCTGGAGATTACATATAAGGGGAAAGATATCAGCCAGGTATTGGCTATGACGGTGACCGAGGCCCTGGAATTTTTTCAGAAAGTTCCCAAGATTCGCAGGAAGCTGAAAACCCTGAAAGATGTGGGGCTGGGATACATCACACTGGGACAGCAGTCGACCACGCTTTCCGGCGGGGAAGCCCAGCGGGTGAAACTGGCGACAGAACTGAGTAAAATCGGCACAGGAAGAACGGTATATATCCTGGATGAACCGACCACCGGCCTGCACTTCGCGGATATCGAACTGCTGCTGCAGGTGCTGAACCGGCTCGTGGAAAAAGGGAATACGGTCATTGTCATCGAACACAATCTGGATGTGATTAAAAATGCCGATCATATCATTGATCTGGGCCCGGAAGGAGGTGAAGACGGGGGCCGGATTGTCTGCACCGGTACCCCGGAGGAAGTGGTGCAGCATCCGGGTTCGTATACCGGGAAATTTTTGGCAAAAGTGATCTGAATTATTACATTGAACGGTTCAAATTTATGGGAATCGCCTGGCGAACGCAAAACATCTTGTTTTGAGAGACATCTATTTTTATTATGTACGGTGTAATTTTTTGTGGAAATTATGCGGTTCATGCGGATGAAAACCAATTCCTGCAGTCTACGCCGAACATGAGGAATCCCGACAGGACAGGGCAGGTGTGGGTGAGTGTGAAAGGTAAAATAGGTCCGAGGACTCAAGCACATCATGGCAACGGTAGCGTGTTTTCACCTGAGGCCCTGTTTTTAAACACCGTCTTCTTCGCAATAATCCAGTATTGAGTATTGAGCCACCAACATGATTTAATGGAGTACGGTACACGACCAATAAAAATGTCCATGCGCACAGAAGCAACATATCCGAATGTTCTGGAGGATGAACGAGATTTTGACGTCACTCTCCGGCCCGCGGATTTTACTGAATTTGTCGGGCAGGAAAAGGTGGTGAATAACCTGCGGGTATTTATTCAGGCTGCGAAAGAGCGTGGGGACGCCCTGGATCATTTGTTATTATTCGGTCCTCCGGGACTGGGAAAAACCACGCTTGCCTATATAGTAGCCAATCAATTGGGTGTAAATATCAAGGTCTCTTCCGGACCGGTGCTGGAGCGTCCCGGTGATCTGGCAGGCCTGCTCACCAATCTTGCGCCGAGAGATGTGTTGTTTATCGATGAGATTCACCGGCTGAATAATGTGGTGGAAGAATATCTCTATTCTGCCATGGAAGATTATACCATTGATATCATGATTGACAAGGGCCCGAATGCCCGCAGTGTCCAGTTAAACCTGGAGCAGTTCACCCTGGTGGGCGCAACCACCAGAGCGGGATTGCTCACGTCTCCCATGCGGGATCGGTTCGGGGTCGTCTCCCGATTGGATTATTACGGCGCGGAGGACTTGTTCCGGATTGTTCGGCGTTCCGCCACCATTCTGGGCGTGGATGTGACGGAGGATGGCGCGAGGGAAATCGCCCGGCGAGCCCGGGGCACCCCGCGCATCAGTAACCGTTTGTTGCGGCGTATTCGGGATTTCGCCCAGGTGGAAGCAGATAACGTCATCACCCGGGAGGTAGCCACCGCCGCCCTCGAAAAACTGGATGTGGATGACTCCGGCCTCGATGAAATGGATAAACGGATCCTCGAGGTCATTATCGGAAAGTTTGACGGCGGCCCGGTGGGTATTGACAGCCTGGCAGTGGCAGTGGGTGAAGAGAGTGACACTATCGAGGAGGTCTATGAGCCCTTTCTAATCAAAGAGGGATTCATCCATCGTACACCACGGGGCCGCAAAGCCACACGTTTAGCGTATCAGCACTTTAACCGAACTCATGATCTGGGTTCATCACAGGAAAGATTATTCTCATGACAACATCACATGGCATCGATCCATTACTGCAAAGCGACAAACCTCAGTTAGAGGATTTTCAGTACGATCTTCCGGAAGACCGCATCGCCCAATATCCTGTGGAGCCCAGAGATATCTCGAAGATGATGGTACTGGATCGAGATACCCGGGACATCGAACATCGGACCTTTCGGAATATTATCGAATATGTCAATGAAGATGATGTCATGGTAGTGAATAATACGAAAGTCTTTCCGGCACGACTGATTGCCGTCAAAGATCAAACCGAAGCCAGGGTGGAAATTTTTCTGCTGCGGGAGCTGGAAGTGAATATCTGGGAAGTCCTGGTGAATCCGGCGCGGAAGGTTCGGATCGGGAACAAGTTGACCATTACCGATAAACTGCAGTGCGATGTGATTGACAATACCATATCGGGTGGACGTGTGGTCCGGTTCCTTTACGAGCGGGATGATTTTTACCATATCATTGAAAACCTGGGTCAATCGCCGCTCCCGCCGTATATCAATCGGCCGCCCGAACCCAAAGACAAACAAACCTATCAGACGGTGTTTGCAGAGAATCCCGGCGCAGTCGCGGCCCCGACGGCCGGCTTACATTTCACGGAATCGCTCATGGATGAATTGAAAGCGGACGGGGTGCAGTTCGCCGAGATCACCTTACATATCGGGCTGGGAACATTTCGACCGGTCACAGTCGGAGACCTGACCAGGCACCGGATGCATTCCGAAAATTATAAAGTGACCCCGGAGGCTGCAGAGACGATCAATAAAGCCCGGAACCGGGGCGGCCGGATATTCGCAGTGGGAACCTCCACCGTCCGGGCGCTGGAAACTTCCCACATCGCGGGGAAACATGTCGTGCCAAAGGACGGATGGACTGATCTATTTATCTATCCGCCGTATGAGTTTGAAATTGTCGATGCCATCGTAACGAATTTTCATCAGCCGCAGTCCACCTTGCTTATGCTGGTCAGCGCATTTTACGACGTGGACCGTATTCTCCGGGCCTATGAGATTGCCATGGACGAGGATTATCGGTTCCTGAGTTATGGTGACGCCATGTTAATTCTGTAGGTACATGCTCCCCCGGTGGGATGAATATCAGTGAATATCAGAAGGTGCGTGCAGGTGAATATCCTGAGTAGTATGATAGCGCAAACAGGGTAGCGTTGTGTCCACCTCCCCCCGCGTTGCCGCAATTATTCCTGCCGCCGGTGCCGGCACCCGGCTGCAGAAGCAACTCAACCAACCCAAGCAATTTGCCAGATTGGCCGGGAAACCGCTGCTCACTCACACCCTTTTGACGTTTGAACAATGTGATGTTATCGAGGAGATAGTCATTCCATCCAGAGAGGACGATATGTCAGCCATCTGGGATGAGACCATTACGCCATTCGGGATCACCAAAATCCGGGCGGTGATTCCCGGTGGGCAAACCCGGCAGGAGTCTGTGTGGAATGGGATGCAGACCCTGAAAACGACATCACCGGATCTGGTAGTGATTCATGATGCTGCCCGGATTTTCATTCGGACCGGGATCATTCGGGAGGCAGTAACAGCGGCGGAAAAATATGGCGGCAGTGTGGTGGGAATACCCGCGGTGGATACGGTCAAGATGAGTCATGGCACTGTCATTGAAGCCACCATTGATCGGACGGTCTTATGGTCGGCACAGACACCACAGACTTTCCGGTACGATCTGCTGTACCGGGCGTTCCAGAATGCCCTTGCCACGGGTTTTGTCGGCACAGATGAAGCCATGCTGGTAGAACACCTGGGTGAACAGGTGGTGCTCATCCGCGGCAGCAAACAGAATTTCAAAGTGACCGATTCCGATGATCTGGAGATCGCACAGGCACTCCTCGCTTATCGGAAAGAGACAGGTTTATCATGAGCTATCGAACCGGGATTGGCGTTGATGTACACCGGCTTGTCCGGGGGCGCCCCATGATTCTCGGTGGGGTAACCATTCCGGCGGAGTGCGGCATCGAGGGACATTCCGACGGAGATGTGCTGTGTCATTCGCTTGTGGACGCGCTGTTAGGGGCGGCAAATCTGGATGATATCGGAACGCATTTCCCGTCCTCGGATCCGGAGTACAAGGACATTTCAAGTTTAACGCTGCTCGGGCGTGTCTTTGCACTGATCCGAAAAGAGGGATATCAAATTCGGAATACGGATTCCACGATAATCGTGCAATCTCCGAGACTCTCTCCCTATATCTCTGCCATGAAAAATCGGGTCGCCGAGGCCATCGGGTGCGATCCGGATGATATTTCCGTGAAGGCGACCACCACGGATTATCTGGGATTTCTCGGCACGGGCGAAGGGATTGCAGCGCTGTCGACCGTACTCATTAGCAGATAACCGTATGGAACAAGTACATGATCTACTCGAGACACTCCCTCCCCTCCTGGCCTACGGTGTATTATTTCTCACGACGTTGGTGGAAAATCTCTTTCCGCCGTTTCCCGGAGATTCCTTTACCCTGGTCGGGGCATACATGGTTGGAATAGGGACACTCGGATTCTGGCTGACGTATCTCATTACCACCGTGGGAAGTCTGGCGGGGTTTTTAATTCTGTATGGTCTGGGGATGCAATTCGGTCGGCAATATTTTTATCGCAAAGATTGGAAATATTTGAATCGGGAGTCCATTAAAGAGGTGGAGGCGCTGTTCCGGCACCGCGGAATACTGCTGATTGCGTTCAACCGCTTTTTTTCAGGAATCCGGGCAATTATTTCCCTGGTCGCCGGGATTGCAAAATACGACTGGCGGGTGGTGGTCGGACTGGGTTCCGTAAGTTGTATTCTCTGGAATGGTATGTTAATTTACGCGGGCAGCCAGGTAGGAGAGAACTGGAGTAAAGTGATGCATTGGATGCGGCAGTATAATATGGCGGTTTTTATAATCCTGGGGGCGTATTTCATCCTCTGGGGATATTTTCATATCTGCTTACCTGTTGGAAATAAGAGAACAAAGCGCGAGCATTAGCACCATCAAATTTTATATGAAGAGGATATGAAGCACATATGATGACGGAGGACACGATGCCGCAGGTACGAGTGAGATTTGCGCCAAGTCCGACCGGATTTCTGCACGTGGGCGGCCTGCGCACGGCACTGTATAATTACCTGTTTGCTCAGCACCATCACGGGGCCCTGGTTCTCCGGATTGAAGATACCGATACATCGCGGGAAGTGCAGGGTGCGACTGAGAACATCATCCGGAATTTGCTCTGGGCGGGGATTTGTTATGATGAAGGACCGGAAATCGAAGGTGCGGAAAAAGGGAACCGTGGCCCGTATGTCCAGTCGGCCCGGATCGACCTGTATCAGCAATATGCACAGCAGTTAATCGAAGCGGGAAATGCCTATTATTGTTTCTGTTCCGAGGCACGGCTGGAAAAAATGCGATCTCAGCAGATGGAACGTCATGGTCGATCCAAGTATGACCAGCACTGTCGAAAGCTGACGAAAAAAGAGAGCCGGAATCGCCTGGATGCCGGCATGCCGCATGTGGTTCGCATGAAGATTCCAGATGATCCGGAAACAGATGAAATGCAGTTTGTGGATGATATCCGGGGCGATGTTTCGATTCCTTATGAAAATCTCGATGATCAGATTCTGTTGAAATCGGATGGATATCCCACCTACCATCTGGCGAATGTAGTCGACGATCATCTGATGGATATTAGCCACGTGATTCGGGGCGAGGAATGGTTGCCCAGTACGCCCAAACATATATTACTTTATCAATACTTTGGCTGGCACGTGCCGTCTTTTGCGCATCTGCCCTTACTCTTAAATGAAGATCGATCCAAACTGTCGAAGCGCCAGGGCGCTGTAATGGTTAGCGACTATCGAAAGACCGGGTATCTCCCGGAAGCCCTGGTGAATTTTGTTGCTCTCCTGGGTTGGCATCCCGGTGACGAGCAGGAGATCTTTTCACTGGAGGAATTGATCGAGAATTTCAGCCTGGAACGCATCGGGAAATCGGGGGCGGTTTTTGACGTCGAGAAGCTGCAGTGGATGAATGGCGTCTATATCAGGGATACGGATATTGACCGGTTGCTGGAGCTCAGTTTGCCTTACCTTGAGGAGGCTGGTTTCGATACCTCGGAGGAGAAGAAAATGCGGCTCATTATCGATGCAATCCGGGATAACCTCCGGTATCTCTCGGAAATACCCGAGCGGACCGCGGTGTTTCTTCCAAGGGATATCTCGGATGAAATCAGCGCGGATCCGGACTTGCAGGAGATGGTGTCCCGGGAGTCGTCCCGGCCGGTATTCGAGGCCCTGATTCGGAAATTTTCCGGCGAAGAGACGATCACAAAAAAGCGGTTTCTGGCAATTATGAAAGAGGTGCAAAACGAAACCGGTGTCCGGGGCAAAGATCTCTGGATGCCAACCCGGATTGCCTTAACCGGTGAAGCACATGGTCCTGCCCTCCCGGCCGTTGTGGAAATCCTGGGTATTGAGACCTGTCTCGATCGGCTGCGCGCACAACTGACCGAATGAATGATCTTACCCTGCGCTCCAACGCGAAAATCAACCTTGGCCTCCGGATAATGGGGCGGCGGCCGGACGGTTACCACCTCATTGATACCATTTTTCAGGAGATCGATTTCGGCGATATCCTCACCTTTTCCCATAAGAAGGGTGAAGGGGTTGATCTGCAATGTGATCATCCTGATTTGCCTGGGGAGGATTCGAATCTGTGCGTCCGTGCGTATGATTTACTTGCCGGGGAATTTCCCGAAATGGGTTCGGTACGGATATATCTGCAAAAGAATATTCCCATTGGAGCCGGGCTGGGGGGCGGGAGCAGTAACGCTGCCACCACTCTTCTGGGGCTGAGTCAGCTCTTTCGCCTCCCGGTGTCCGAGACACTGCTCACTGCCCTCGCACAGGAGCTGGGGGCCGACGTCCCTTTTTTCTTATATGGGGGCACTGCCCGGGGCACCGGCATCGGCGAAGAAATCACCCCGCTTCCGGCAGCAATCGACAGTCCGATTGTGCTGATTATACCGGATATCCACATCTCCACCCGGTGGGCATATGCGAATGTGAAATATACCTTGACAAAGATGTCCGATGAAAATAAGTTTAAAAGATTTTTTGAAAACGGGGAAGAAGACCGGCGGTTTACCAATGTATTTGAACCGCTGGTGATACAGCGATATTCGAAGATCGGTGAAATCAGAGATCGTTTATTTCACCTCCGGGCTGATTACGTGAGTTTATCCGGGAGCGGGTCAGCGATCTTCGGTATTTTTCCGGATGAAGCGACAGCTGAGCGTGCGCAGGCGGAATTGGCCGGGTACTATCGATGTGAGTTGGTCAATCCTGTTCGCAGGGATATTCCGCGGCTGCAATCCATTATCAGTCACTGAGTCATCCTTCACTGATGTTCGAATATCTGAGTCCCCCTGAAAAGGATTCGAGAAGGATCGGGGGTCGTCTAATGGCAAGACATCGGCCTTTGGCGCCGAGAATTGGGGTTCGAATCCCTGCCCCCGAGCAACTGTTCAACTGAGTGGAGGATGAATCCGCAACATGTCGATGCACGCACATCCCGCAAAGATTTTTACCGGGCGAGCCAATCCGGCGTTGGCCCGGGAAATATCGGATTATTTAGAGTTCCCACTCGGAAAATTAGTGATCAAGAATTTCAGTGACGGTGAGTTGTGGGTGAAATTTGAAGAGAATATCCGCGGCACGGATGTGTTTTTGATACAATCCACGAATACTCCCGCTGAAAACATCATGGAATTGCTCTTGATGATTGACGCCGCCAAACGCGCCTCGGCCCACCGGATCACGGCGGTAATACCGTATTACGGATACGCCCGGCAGGACAGAAAGGATCAGCCGCGGGTACCGATTTCCGCCCGATTAATGGCGACGTTACTCACGGAGGCCGGTGCGGATCGCATCTTGACGATGGATCTGCACTCCACCCAGATTCAGGGCTTTTTTGATATTCCCTTTGATCATCTCTATTCCAAAATCGCTCTGATGCCGTATCTCAAAAAACAAGCGTATGATAATCTGGTGATCCTGGCTCCCGATGTGGGAAGCATCCCGATGGCCCGATCCTATGCGCAGATGCTGGGAGCATCGCTGGCCATCATTGATAAAAGGCGTCCGGAGCAGAACCGTTCGGAAGTGATGCATGTGATTGGGGACATTGAACAGAAAAATGTGTTGATCATTGATGATCTGGTTGATACCGCCGGCACCATGACTACCGCGGCTACAATGATCCATGAGAAGGGCGCCAACTTCATCCATGCCGTTGCCGCCCATGCGGTCTTATCCGGGCCGGCCGTCCGGCGGATTGTCAATTCTCCCATCGAACGATTCACCGTCACCAATACCCTGAAAATTTCCGAGGAGAAGCAATTTGACACGCTGGAAATCATCAGTGTGGGCCCGGTGTTCGGGGAAGCAATCAAGCGGATTCACGATGAAGAATCGATTAGCTCACTCTTTGATGTCTGAAGGGGAAGAAGAGCACAGCAAATAGAGGTGAATTATGGCGACATTTGATTTAAAAGTGAAAAAACGGAAAGAGACCGGTAAGAAAGCCACCAGCCAGCTGCGCCGCGAGGAGAAGATTCCCGGAGTGGTCTATTCTCAGCAGGTGGAATCCACCCCTATCGCAATTGAGAAAGGGGATCTTGCGGCTGCCATAAATTCGGGGGCCAAGATTGTCAATTTGAAAATCGGTCGAAAAAAGCAGCCGGCCATCTATCGTGAGATTCAGCATCATCCGGTCACCGAGGAGATCCTGCACGTGGATTTTCTGGGTATCGTGGAAGGACAGGCTGTGGAAACCCGGGTTGCCATTAATCTGGTGGGAGAACCGATTGGGGTGTCCGAATCAGGTGGTATCCTGGAGCAGGCCATGTGGGATGCGGCGATTAAAACCATTCCCAGCAAGATTCCGGATGCGCTGGATGTGGATGTGAGAGAGCTGGATATGGGAGATTCCATTCAGATAGGGGATCTGGAGTACGCGGACATTGAGATTCTGGAGAGCCCGGACCGCGCCGTAGCCACGGTGGTCCATCCGACCAGAATTGTGGTCGAGGAAGAGGTGGAAGAGGAAGAAGAACTGGAACTGCTGGAAGGCGAAGAAGCCGAAGAACTGGAGGGCGAAGAAGCCGAAGGAGAAGCGGCAGAAGAAGAACCGGGAGAAGAAGAGACCGAGTGATATGGTGATTGACGGAATTGTTCCATGCACTACATCATTGGATTGGGGAATCCCGGAAAGCGCTATCGAATGACGCGGCATAATATTGGGTTCTGGGTCGTGGATTCTCTGGCGGAACAATACAATCTCAAATGGAACGCGGGATCAGGAGAGTTTCTGGTAGCCTCTCATCCTCACGAGTCTTTTTCATTGGTGAAGCCTCTGACCTATATGAATAACAGCGGCAGAGCATTCATGCAACTGCGGCGGGCTGGAGATGTCCGGCTCGAGGAGACGCTGGTTATTTACGATGATCTGGATTTGCCGCTGGGACGAATGCGCTTCCGTCCCGGCGGCAGTGCCGGCACCCATCGCGGGATCCAGTCAATTGTGGAAAAAGCGGAGACGGAGCAGGTACCGAGATTGCGCCTGGGAATCGGTACTCCGGAACAAACAGGCCCGGCCGAGGTGTTCGTCCTTCAGCCGTTTTCGGATCGGGAACTGCCTGTGGCACAGGACGTCGTTGTGTCTGCTGCCGACGGAGTCATGATGTTCATAAATGACGGTATCGAAGCGGCAATGAACACCTTTAATCAAATAGATAGAACACTCGAACAGTAACGAAAGGATTTTTCATTATGTCAGGCTTAGTCTATTTGATACCAGTGGCAGGGATTGTGGCCTTGGTGTATGCTTTTTTCAAGACCTCATACGTCAAACGAAAGGATGAGGGGACCGCGGAGATGGCCCGGATTGCGGGGCATATCCGGGAAGGGGCTATGGCCTTTCTCGGCCGGGAGTACCGGGTGCTTTTCTGGTTTGTTCTGGCGGTCGCGGCATTGATGGTATTGGGATATCCCAGCTGGAATAAACTGATTGCCGTGTCATTCATAGTCGGCGCGTTCTGTTCCGGACTGGCAGGTTTTATCGGAATGCGCGTGGCCACGGCGTCCAACGCCCGAACAACACATGCCGCTCGAACCAGTCTGGTCCCTGCGCTGAATATTGCTTTCTCCGGGGGATCTGTGATGGGGATGAGCGTGGCAGGATTGGGCGTACTTGGATTGAGTGGTCTGTTTCTTATTTACGGCGGTTCTTTTGGGCACGATGTAAATACGTTGCAGAATCTGGTACTGCCGATATTAACCGGCTTCAGTATGGGCGCCAGTTCCATTGCGCTGTTTGCGCGTGTCGGCGGAGGTATTTACACCAAAGCCGCGGATGTCGGCGCTGATCTGGTCGGAAAAGTCGAAGCGGGCATTCCGGAGGACGACCCCCGGAATCCGGCGGTCATCGCGGATAATGTGGGCGACAATGTCGGCGATGTGGCAGGGATGGGAGCGGATTTATTCGAATCCTTTGTCGGTTCCATTATCGGTGCCATGGTATTGGGTGCGACGGTCAGCCAGGCGCCGTTATCCATGGTGCTCCTTCCGTTGAGTCTTGGCGGAGCGGGAATAGTGGTGTCTATTGTGGGGACGTTTTTCGTCCGTACCAAGGAAGGTGGGAATCCGCAAACCGCGTTGAACATCGGCACATTCGGCGCCGGATTGATTATGGCAATCGTCACGTACTTTCTGATCAAAGCACTTGCGCCGGCCCAGTTCGAGCTGGGGGGAATCATGTACAGTAGTCTCGGTGTTTTCTGGGCCACGATTGCCGGATTGGTCGCCGGGATCTTAATCGGTTTATTCACAGAGTATTATACATCCGAACGCCGGAAGCCTGCCAAGGGCATTGCTGATGCCTCCCAAACCGGGGCCGCAACAAATATTATAAATGGATTGTCGGTCGGAATGGCCAGTACCGCCCTGCCACTGATTGCGTTGGCGGTCGCCATTATTCTGGCGTACATGGGAGCCGGTTTGTATGGAATTGCCATTGCTGCGCTGGGAATGTTATCCACCATCGGGATTCAGCTGGCGGTGGATGCGTACGGGCCGATTGCGGACAACGCCGGCGGTATTGCTGAAATGGCAGAGCTGGGGTCAGAAGTACGTGACCGCACCGATCGACTGGATGCAGTAGGTAACACCACAGCCGCTATCGGCAAGGGGTTTGCCATTGGCTCAGCCGCCTTAACGGCCCTGGCATTGTTTTCGGCCTTCCGGACCGTGGCGGGCATCGAAGCGTTAGATATTAATAATCCAAATGTGATGGCTGGCTTACTTATCGGTGGCATGATGCCCTTTGTGTTTTCGTCCTTCTCGATGCGGGCAGTGGGCGATGCCGCCTTCGACATGATTAACGAGGTGCGGCGGCAGTTCAAGGAAATCCCCGGCCTGATGGAAGGAACCGCAGAAGCCGAATTCGCGAAATGTGTGGACATTGCAACGACTGCGGCAATTAAACGGATGATCATACCAGGACTTGCTGCGGTGGCAGTACCGGTGCTTTTCGGGTTTTATGACAAATATATGCTCGGAGGTATCCTGGCTGGTGTCACGGTGACTGGTGTGCTGATGGCCATCTTCATGGCGAATGCCGGGGGCGCCTGGGATAATGCGAAGAAATACATTGAATCCGGGGCACTGGGCGGGAAAGGCAGCGATGCCCATAAAGCGGCGGTGGTTGGCGATACCGTCGGTGACCCGTTCAAAGATACGGCAGGCCCCTCGTTGAATATTTTAATTAAGTTGATGTCAGTGGTGTCATTGGTTATTGCGCCATTGATCGCATAAGAAGGAGAAGAAAGAGGAGTAGGAATGTGAGATATTATGAGAATCTGTTCATTGTAAATCCGGGGCTTGAGGGCGATTCCCTCAAATCTCTCGTGGATGAATATACGAGCTTTATCACCGAGAACGGTGGACGTGTTTATAACGTGGATGAGTGGGGAAAGCGGCGATTGGCGTATCGGATCCAGAAGCAGAAGTATGGGACCTACGTTCTCCTGGAGTTCGGCGCCGAGGGATCGCTGGTCCGGGAGCTGGAAGAGAGCCAGCGCTTGAACGATGCGGTGCTGAATTACCTCACCGTTCGGTTAGAGGCGGAACCTGACTTGTCGGAAAAACGGAAACGGATGGAGCAGGAAAACGAAGAGTACGATGAGTACGACGATCACGAGGAGGAGGATGAGGAGGAAGAAGCCGAAGAAACAGCAGAGGAACAATCGTGAGCGGTAATCCGGACGCGTCGTACCCCCCGACCACTGCCGGTTCACGGAATAAGATGGTAGAAATGTCAATACTAGAAGAGACGGAGTCATCCATCAATGCCAAGAAGAAAAATTTGTAAGTTCTGTGAAAATCCGAAGCGGATGCAGATTGACTATAAGGATCCCAGAACGCTTCGGCGGTTTATTACGGATCAGGGCAAGATCATTCCCCGGCGCATCACCGGAACCTGTTCCCGACATCAGCGCGAATTGACCACAGCCATAAAGCGGGCCCGCAATATCGGGTTGCTGCCGTACACATTTGACGTCACAGAAAATTAATCACAAGGAGAAGATGCGAGGCAAAAAGGTGGTTCTACTATGAAAATAATACTACGCGAAACTGTGGATAAACTGGGAGAATCCGGCGAAATTGTCGATGTCAAGCCCGGTTACTTTCGCAACTATCTTCAGCCCCGGGGAATGGCCATGGCGGCCACGGATTCCAACAGGAAGGTGTACGAGGAGGAACGCCGGCTCAGGGAAGCTCGGGAGAATAAAGCGAAAACAGAGGCAGAAAAACTGGCTCAGAAACTGACGAACCTCTCGTTGAATGCCCTGGTGCAGGTCGGGGAAGAAGATAAAGTATTCGGCTCCGTTACCTCCCAGGATATTGCGGATCTGCTGAAGGATAAAGGCTACGAGATCGACAAACGAGATATTCAGCTGGATGAACCCATCAGAGAGCTCGGAATCTATCCGGTCCCGGTCAAACTGCATACGGATGTGACAGCTCAGGTGAAGGTCTGGGTCATTAAAGAGTAAACAGACAGTCTGGAATCCCGAGAAGTTCGGAAGCAGGGAAGCAGCCCTTCCTCCCTTTGTATGTATTCCGCATAAACAATAAAGAAAGAACCTGGCAGAGATGGTTTCACTGTGACATGTGTTATCTCTGCTGCTCTCATCATTTCCCCTCAAATTCCTGCCTGCTTGATCTCTGAGCCATATCTTCTCTGAATCAACCGTCGGATCTACCGAAACTCCTGGTTTGACCCTCAAGGCAGAGATACTCCGGGGGAGTTTCCCCGGCCTGGTATGGATTCCTTGATATGATTCGACAGGTCAGGGTGTGGGGCTGTCGAGTGCGTTCCGCAACGAGTCAATGAGTTGCTGCATTTCTCGTACTTCCTGCACGTTGGTTCCGTGCTCGAATACCATGTGCCCGCCCAGAAATCCGGTAACCAGTATCAGCACCGTTCCCAGAACAGCGACCAGAAGGTAGAGCGCCTGCCATCGGGGCACTATTTTGCGATTCATCCCGGATCGCCAGACAAACAGAATCGTGAACACCACAGCGGTGCCAATCCCAAAGTATTGATGGTACCGGATCAGCTGCAGGGATGCCTCCGGGAAGAACGCGTTGTTCTTTGCATACAGGCCGGTAATGACCGCAAACAGCGCCGCCAGGAATCCGAGAAATAAGTTCCACCATCCCACCATCTGCAGATGAGGCCGGTCGGTACTGATGGATAACACATCAAATACAACACTTGCCGTGAGCAGCGCAATAGCGAAGTGGACCACAAACGGATGGAAATCTAACATAAGTTCGTCGTTGCTTTCATCGTTTAAAGCCAAATTTATACTCCCTCACCATCGGTGTAAAGCCTGATCGTTGAATTTTTGAACATTTTTTCCTTGCAAGCTCCGACTTTGTCGATTATATTCATTGCAATTGAGATTCAGTCTCAATTGTAATGATAACGACCTAAGATACGGGGAATGCATTCCCCCTGAAATAATTCCATGCACATGCAATAATGTTTTCCCCGTGCGAAACCGAATGAGTTCAAAACCCTAGACCGGAGGATTTGATTATGGTGATGCGGCTATCACAATTGTTTTCTGTATGGGGCATGGCGCTGTTCATTTGTCTGCCCCTGCACTCACTTATTGCACAGGAGGATTCCGAAGACCGCCCCTCTGTTCCGGGCGGAATATATGATAAACCGTACATCGAACGCTTCGGGCGCGGCACAGCCGTCGGAGGATACGTCGATCTGGAGTGGGAAATAACCCAGGAAAAAAACACGTTCGATCAGCATCGCTTCATCCCGTTTATTTTCAGTGAAATCACCCCGCGTATCCACTTTGCCACTGAGATCGAATTTGAACATGGTGGGCGGGTGCCCGGCGACGGCGAAATCAAGCTGGAATTTGCCGCCCTGGATATCACCTTTACTGAGTGGCTCACTTACAGAGGAGGGATTATTCTGTCACCGCTGGGGAAATTTAATCTGGTCCATGACAGTCCGTGGAACGATTTTGTGAGCCGGCCCCTGGTAAACCGGCAGTTAATCCCCACCACCCTTTCAGAAGCGGGCATGGGCTTCCATGGAACCGTATATCCCTCTGACCTATCGGTTCTGGGATACGAGGTGTATCTGGTGAATGGATTTAACGGGGGAATCATCACTGGCCCCAATGCGGTGCGGACGAGAAATGGGCGAGGTTCACTGCGCTCCGACAATAATACATCCAAGGCCGTGGTCTCCAGGGTGGTCTACAGTCCGTTCCTCGGTCTGGAAATCGGCGGGAGTTTTCATACCGGGAAGTACGATGCGGAAAATACCCAGCGATTAACCATAAGCGCCGCTGATCTCACGCTGCAAAAAGGTCCGGCGGAACTGTTAGTTGAGGCGGCATACGGCGCGGCCGAAACTCTGGAGAATGGCACAATCCGGCAGGCAGGATATTATCTGCAGCCCAATTATCATTTCGGATTCGGAGTGGTGCCCGGATTTCCGGACTCCAAGTTCACGGGGATGATCCGCCTGGGGTGGCTGGACTATAATCTGGATATCGCAGGCGACTATACAGTGAGATATACCCTGGGAATCAATTGGAGACCGGTGGAGGATACCGCTTTGAAACTGGAATATATGCGCGAAGAATCTTTCTCACCGGGAGAAACTACTAATGGCGAGGTACTGGGGACCTTTTTCTTTGGTCTCACGTCCTATTTTTAATCGGTGAAATTATAATTGAGATGCAGTCTCAATTGTTTTTGGAAACCTCCGGCCTCCCTTGTAAATTACCTGCACTTGAGTAAGTAAAGGGAGTAATAGTAACCATGACCGATATGCTTACGGTAAAATATAAAGATCTTCTGGTATTAATGGAGTCCCTTGAGCAGGGCATGAAACAGTATTATCAGGGCCTGTCGGAACGATTCACCAAACCGGATCTCCAGCGGCTCTGGGTTACTATGGCGGAACAGGAGGAAACGCACACCAGGCTGGTTCGGCTAATGCGGAAGCGAAGCATGGATGATGAGGATCTGCAGAACAGCGAGATGAAAGTTAATGCCCATGAGTACCAGACCATCAATAACTTTCTTGAGGAGTATCCGCAGGTCTTACAACAGGAAGAGCTCTCCCTTCGGAGAGGATTTGAGATCGCTCTCACCCTGGAAAGTCTGGAGCTGACACCCATATACAGGCCATTCATTGCCAGGCAGGACAAACCCACTCGCGATGTCCTGGAAGAGTTGCTTGAGAGTGAAGACATGCACCTGAATATTCTGGTGAAGGCTGTTAAGAAGCATATCGATGACCCGGAGTTCCATGAATATGCAGATCAGGTTCTCCGCAAGAGTATGGATAAACCCTCACCATGAAATATCCCGTGCTTCTTTTGTTCATGGGATTTTTCGCCGGTGCGCTTTTCGGCCAGGATTCACTGCCGGAAGGGGTCGATCTTGGGCCGGTGCAACAGTTAATGAGCTTCGAGGAGGGAATACGTGAGTTATTCGGGAAAGGTGCGCAAACCAAACGCGACACTTTATACTACACCGACGCAGAGATCGCCCGGGTGGAGCGGGAATTACACACCCCGGTGCGGGATTCGAGTTTGGTAGTCCACCACATCTGTCAGAATAACACCTTTCTGGGTTATGGGGTGGTCACGAATCAATACGGAAAGTACCGCCCGATTACTATCCTGGTAGGGGTCAAGCCGGATTTTTCCGTCCAGGGTGTTCGAATCCTGGTCTACCGGGAGAACCGCGGGGGAGAAGTGCGTCGGAAGCGTTTCCTGCATCAGTATCGGAATAAAACCACCGAGGATCCTATCCGCATAAACAGGGACATTATCAATATTTCCGGTGCGACTATCTCCGTGCGAGGCGTAAATGCAGGCGTGCGCAAAGTCCTCCATTTTCTGGAATTGAAGTATAGTCCGAACTTATGACCGAAATCGATTCCATCCGCCTGAACCATCTGCCATCCGGATTTCGCAAGATGGTGGCGTTGTTTCTTATTACGCTCACCTGTGCCTATCTCATCGGGCTGGGATATATTTATTTCAATACACAGATGACTTTTACGGGGATCTCAGAAGAGTTTCGAGGATCCGAAACCAGGATGGCCTTTGAGAAACCCGCCGGGGAAATGTTTCAGACGGTGCATAATCATATGTTCGGGTTAAGTCTCACCTTCTTGCTCACCGGGGTTATTTTTTATTTCAGCTCATTCCCGGCAGGTCCCGTTAAAATGTTTCTCCTCACCGAGCCATTTCTCTCCATTATTCTCAGCTTCGGGAGTTTCTGGCTTGTTCGATATGTCTCTCCGGTATGGACCTGGCTCCTGCTTGCCTCCGGCGCACTGATGGCATTGGGATTCTTTCTGCAGGTGAGCCTGTCATTAGTTGATCTGATCATTCGCCCGGTTCGCGATTCCCACTAATTATCCCGGATGGGTATAATTGGTCGGGAACCTCTGGTGTTTTTGTGAATATTTCACTTGATCTTTAATAAGAAAATCCCTATTGCATGACCTTGAAGGGCCTGATATATTAGGGCTGAATTTCAGGACCGAAGGGGAGCAAGAAACGTATGAACACAAATCATCGCTAACAGAAGAAACGAGATATGCACAGTTTATTTTGTCCAAATTGTGAAGAAGGATTAGACGAAGAATATCTGGAGCATTCACTGGTATGCCCTCACTGCGGTGTGGATTTAAAACAACCGAAGTTCCAGGATTTTCTGGAATATTTAATGATGCAGGGAATTGTTGATGAAATTGACTTCTTTGATCTGCAGCTGTATGGTGACGAAATAATGTCTCCCTTCAGGTCCGAATTTGATGATGCGGATGCGTCTCCCTACGAAGAAGGCGCAACCCCGTTTACGCCGTACCGGGACAATATGCCGGACGATGAAGAGGCAGAAGGAGAAGTTGATGACGAAGGCGCAGATGAGGATGATGAGTGGTAGCTGCCGGGTGATCTTTTTCAAGGCATGTATGCTTTAGCATTTCCTCTGGTTGTTGGAATCTCTGGTTTCTGATCTTGCCGTCTATTTCCGGGTAATTTTACTCAGGCAACCATAGACAGTAATGTATTCCGTGAATATGATAAAGAGGGGTGGCACATGAGCGATGACAACAAGGAAAAATTCCCGGCGAAAGAGCACCAGGTAAATATTGAATTACCGGACGACGTTGCCGATGGCGCCTATGCCAATTTCGTCGTCATCACCCATTCTCATGCAGAGTTTATTATCGATTTTACCCGGATCGTTCCCGGGACACAAAAAGCCAGAGTGCAATCCCGCATCATCATGGCTCCGCAGAATGCCAAGGCATTGTTGTCCGCTCTGGAACATAACATCCAGCGATATGAACAACAGCACGGGGAAATAACCATGTCCGGAGAGAATGAATCGCCGGGACATTTCGGCTTCCAGGCCCCGGACGATATCCTGCCGAATTAATCCGGTATTTGCGGTATGTTTCCCTTTATGAGGGGGTCATCAGCGGTTATTTTCTTGCCAGATATTCCCGGATTCCAGCTTCAAAGGGGACGGGCATAATATTTAGTTGATGGTACATCCGATCGTCATCTGTGATATTTTCATCGTACAGCATTACAATCTGATTCTCCGTAACGGGAAAAAATTGGAACCGCTGCAGCAATTTCGTTAAAGCCATCATCAGAAATTTCGGGTTGTACACCGGGATTGCCCACGTGTCCAGCACTGATTGTATGATTCGCATCATCTCCCGGAATTCATATCTGTCAGGTCCGGCGATTTCGTAGGTGTGTCCGGTGGTACTGTCTGTTTCCAATGATTGAACAAACGCCTGGCTGACGTTATTTATATGAACGGGCTGCATCCGGTATCGTCCTGATCCGATAATGGGGATGACGTGAAACCGGCGGATAATATCTGCAAAATAATTGATAAAGTCGTCGCCCGGGCCAAAAATCACCGAGGGCCGGAAAATTGTGCTGTTGAGCGTGCTGTTTCTCACCAGATCTTCGGCCTCTGCTTTGGTGGTGAAATATCCGGACGGCGAATCGTGTTTCACTCCCAGGGCGCTCATGTGAACAAATTTCGAGATATCACCCGATTCAGCCGTCTGCAGGATATTTCGGGTGGCATCGATGTGTAGTTTTTGATACGTGATGCCCCGGCGGGGAAATTCCCGGATGATGCCCACTAAGTGGATGACAGCGTCGCAGGCTCGCAGCGCATTGGCAAAGGAGTCGGGAACTGAAATGTCTCCGCGCACCAGAGTGATTCGATGCTCCGGGACGGAAAGATGCGGTTCGGAACCCGGCCGAATCAACGCAGTCACTTCATGTTGGCTGGCGAGCAGGTCCTCTATGATATGGCTGCCAACAAACCCGGTTCCTCCTGTGATAAATACTTTCACGGATATACTCCCAATGCGTTGATGCTGCCTGTATTAATTACTAATTCTGTGATAAATATAATGATTGTGAAATATAAAAATCCAGTCAGACTCATACATAATAAACATAAGTCAGGTTCAGCATCTTGTACCAGAACCATATTTTCTAAACACGCTCATCAGATAAGAGACGAAATATTGATCCCGCAATGGCGTTTTTTATCGGTTGGGGTATCAACCTGCTCCGGTCTTCTTCTATTCGGCCCCGACGGGGCTTGGGTCTTTGGCGGAGCCCTTTTTACATGAAATATATTCTCCCTGACAGCACATATGCTCTCCGATAGAAATTGCTCCCCCCTTAAGTTCCGATAGGGACGCGATAATCCCAGGAAAACCATCCCGACACGAATATGAGCCCCGTAGTTTGGTTTGACTGAAATAAGTCCTGTGGTATCGGGTGGTGAAAAGCAAGAGCGTCAGATTATGATCGGAGGGTTCCATATCGAAGCGCAGAGAGTTATATGTTGCCGGTATGTATGCGGAATCGTGCGGAATCGCCAATTGCCAGCTCCTGTTTCCACTAGTATATTACCGGACTGATGATAGATACCATTTCTGCTGCGAATAAAGAGATTTCGAAAATACTGATTCTCGTGGTGAAGAGAGTGGGGGAAGTGTTATTAACCACTCCTGCCATTCGTGCGTTCTACAAGGCGTTCCCGGGCGCGCAAATCGATGTGGTCGTCGATCAGCCGGTACAGGATGTGCTGGAGGGAAATCCGTATATTCGCCGGTTGATCCGGCTGGAGCCTGAGCGCACTCCTCTGCAACTCATAAGTACGGCGTTGCGCCTCAGACGAGCCCGCTATGATATCACCGTGGATTTTCTGGCCAATCCCAGAACCGCATTCCTGTGTCTGGCAGCCAGTGCTCCCGTTCGAATCGGATTGGACAAACGAATTAGAAAATGGGCGTATAACCATTATTTGTATCCGTCACCGGCGGCAACGCCATACGTTCCGGACGTGCGTTTGAATGCGCTGCGGATACTGGGTGCTGACACCGATGGTATGGAAATGGATTTCCGGATCAGCCGGGAAGGGCGGGCACGGGGGAAGCAGCTGCTTGCTGACGCGCAGATCACTCCATCGGATTCGTACGTCACCATGGCGCCCATCAGTTTACGATCCTATAAAAGGTGGCCGTTAGAGAATTATGCGGCAGTGGCCGATCATATCATCCGGGAGCACCAGCGAAAAGTTGTGCTATTGGGCGGGCCGGGGGAATATCGCTTTCTCGAACGCACCAGTGCCTTGATGCAGGAGAAGGCGGCTGCCCTGATTGCATTCCGGGATCTGGACTCTCTGGCCTGTGTATTGAGCCGGTCGGCGCTCTACATCGGAAATGATTCGGGGATTAAACACCTGGCCTCTGCCGTACGGATCCCCACGCTGACCATTTTCGGGCCGAGCAATCCGGCAGAGTGGAATGAACCGGACCATCTCCGGCATGTTGCGCTGTGGAAACAGATCAGCTGCCGGGCGCCAAAATGCTGGGAACACTGTAGATATGATTATCGGTGCCTGGAACTCGTTACGGTCGGCGAGGCAACCCGGGCAGCGGACAGGGTGATGGCTGAAGCAGAGACGAGCAGGCAGCAGGATGTTGTGGGCTGTGGGAACCCCGAAAATTCAAAGGGTATCGGAGATTAAAAAAAAGTACATACTCCCGCGGGATCCACAGGAGAATCTATAGGAGTTCAGTTGAGTATCAGGATGTTCGATAGATACAAAGCAGTTTCCTGCGATAGATCAGAGATGGAGAAAGGTACATGAGGAAAGCGGTATTAGTGGCAATCGGTATATTGGTAGTAATGTTGATTGCCGGGGTGCTCATCCTTGCGAAGTATAAACATGAAGTACGCTCTGCCGAGCCACGTTATTCGGGTACGCAGCACTTGAGCGGACTGCGGGATTCCGTGCTCGTCCGGTTTGATCACTATGCAGTCCCGCATCTCCGGGCGAAAAATGAGCAGGATCTCTATTTCGCCGCCGGGTATGTCACCGCCTCGGAACGGATGTGGCAGATGGAATTCAACCGGCTCGTCGTCCAGGGGCGCCTGGCTGAATTTTTGGGAGCAGAAGCATTAGAGTACGACAAATTCATACGGACCATCGGCATCAATGAACTGGCTGCAGAATTGAAAGAGTATATTAATGAGAACTCACTGGCCGTTATCGATGCCTATGTGGCCGGGGTTAACGCTTACCTGGACACGCATCGGGATGATTTGCCCGTGGAGTATCGTCTCCTGAATATCGAACCGGAACCGTGGAAAGCAGAACACAGCCTGGGACTCATCCGGTTAATGGCATGGGAGCTCAATACGGCCTGGTATCTGGATATTGTGCTCGATGAAATCTATCAAAGGGTTGGCGAACAGAAAGGGGGGGATATTTTCCCGGAATATCCCTCGGATAAACCATACATTATCACAGACAGAGCTACCAGACTCTCGGATGCGCTCTTGCAGTTTGTGCAGACAGACAAAGATCTCCGGCAATTCCGCGGGATCCCCGGCAGGCATATCGGGAGCAACAGCTGGGTTGTTCCCGGGGAGCATTCGCAAAGTGGATTACCGATTCTGGCCAACGATCCGCATTTAGGCTATTCACAGCCTCCCAGATGGTATGAATTGCATTTGCAGGCTCCGGAAGTGAATGTGGCAGGGGTGACGATTCCCGGACTGCCTCTGGTGGTGATTGGGCATAACGATTCCATTGCCTGGGGATTAACCAACGCCATGGTCGACGACGCCGATTTCTTTGAGGAGGAAGTGGATCCGGATAATCCCTATCTGTACATGCATGAAGGACAGTGGACGGGGATGCAAAGACGGAGGGAAATTTTCCGCATCAAGCATCAACCTTCTGACAGTCTCGTGGTCCGCATAACCCATCACGGACCAATTATTTCCGACATCCATCCGCTGGGACGGCAACTGGATCGAATTATTTCCATGCGCTGGGTAGGCCATGAGATGTCGGATGAGGTCACGGCTATATATCAGTTAAACAAAGCTGCCAACTGGCAGGAATTTAACCGGGCTGTCAATCAATTTCATGTTCCCGGCCAGAATATTATCTATGCGGACGTTGAAGGCAATATCGGCCTGCGGGTTGCCGCAAAAATTCCCATACGGGGACGGGGGGTGGGGAATGTAGTCCAGCCGGGAACGGTCGACGATTATGAATGGACGCGGTTTCTGTCTCCCCAGGCTATCCCCTCTTTATACAATCCGTCTCAGGGATATATTGCCACGGCAAATAATAAAATAATTGATGATCGGGAATTTGAACCCCATATTTCGAACCTGTACGAACCACCCTCCCGGATTGAGCGCATTCTGGAGTTGTTGAATTCGAAACGTGAACACAGTGTGCAGGATTTTCAGCAGTACCAGATGGATTGCCTCTCTCCCCATGCCAGGGAGGTGACCCCTTATGTTATAAACGCCTTCAATGGCATCGATGTCCGGAACGAGTATGTTCGGGCGGCGCTGACCTGGCTGAACAAGTGGGATTTTCGGATGGATGTGGAGTCTATCCCGGCGACAATCTTTAATGTGGCATTTGTCAATCTCATCCGGAATACCTACCTGGATGAAATGGGTGATCTCCTCTTCACCCATTTTCTTGATCTGCCGAATGCACCAATTCGGAATTTGTCCTGGCTGCTGGATCGGCCGATGAATCCCTGGTGGGATGACACCACAACCAATGGGTTTGAAAACCGGGATATCATCCTCCGGCGATCCCTGCATGATGCCATCGAGTGGTTGCGAGAAAATTACGGACGAAGTATGATAAACTGGCAATGGGGACGGTTGCATACTGTCACGTTTCCCCATCCGCTGGGAGCCAATGTGGGCTGGATAGATAATCTGTATGGATTTAACCTCGGACCGTTCGAAAAGCAAGGCTCCGGGACCACTCTGAATAACGGGGAATATTATTTTGACGATCCCTATACAAACGTGCTCGGACCCTCCATGCGGCAGATAACGGATATGGCTGATCCGGACAACGCGCTCAGCGTCCTCTACAGCGGCCAATCCGGTCATCCACTCAATCCTCATTACAGTGATCAGGTTAAACTCTGGTTACAGGGCAGATATCATACATTGCCATTGTCGGAGAAAGCGGTCAGAGCAATCACCGAACAGACCCTGGCACTGATTCCCTGACCCACAATTTTTGGGGATGAATGCTTATGAATTTTTCTTGTCACTGATCATATAGATGATGGCTTCGCCGTCAATACAGACTGTGCCGTCTTGTTTCACACATTGAATGTCGAGGGTCACAATCGGTTTATCTTCCCGCTTGTGTACGATTTCCGCACTGGCGGTGATGGTGTCGCCGATGAATACCGGCGCTTTCATGTCGAAATTATAGCTGAGGGAGACTCCGCCCGGAGTGGTTAACTCACTGGTACATGATTGAACCAGGGAGGCAATGAGAAATCCGTGAGCAACACGTCTGCCGAATTGGGTGGTTTTTGCATACTCCTCGTCCACATGAATACGGTTGAAGTCGGCCGTGAGCCCGGCAAACAGATAAATATCCGCCTCCGCGATTGTCTTGGTGAATGTGGCGGTCTGGCCAATGCGGAGCTCGCTCATTTGCTTTTCCTGCCCGGATACTTCCATCAGAATTTCTCCTTCGTTGTGTAGCTATTCTCTTAAGCCATCAATTGAAATACCGACGTACTCTGAAAGACACTGGAACTTAAAACTGCCGGCCGCAAGCGGCCTCTCTCTTCTGTGGGCATGTCAGTCCGGTATTGTTTCTATCTTAATATTTAAACACGCTCAGCGTATATACTCGTACAGCAAGCCATATCGGGTGCCTCTGTCGCTCACCAGGAGTTCATCAAAGCCAAAATAATGCATTGTTTCCAGAAGGATAAGGGTTCCGGCGATGATGACATCTGCTCTGCCAGGCTGAAGGCCGGGAAGACCCTTTCGTTCCTCGAGTGTGCGGGAAGAGAATAGATTCAGGAGGTGCTTTACTTGAGACAGAGTGAGCGGCTGCCGGTGGATTCGCTCCGGAATGTATTGATCCATGTGTTTTTCGACAGCCAGCAGGGTTGTCACAGTCCCGGCGACGCCTATCAGGACTGTGCTTTCGATATCGAACGAGAGCCCGTGTAATTGCGTGGAGATCTCCCGGTGGATGCGTTCTCCGGCCTGCTGCAGTTCCGGCCGGGTTGGTGGATCGTGACGGAAGTATTGCTCGGTGAACCGCACGGATCCGATATCCAGGCTCGTGCAAAAACGGCATTCGTCTGCATCGCCATGGATGAATTCGGTGCTGCCTCCTCCAATATCAAGCACCAGGTAATTCTCTTCGAGGTAACTGAATTCGTATTGAGTAGCAGTAAAGGTGAGCAATGCTTCGTCTTCTCCGGTCAGAATCCGGATGTCCCAGCCCAGAGACTCTTTCACCTGCTGCAGAAAGGTGGCTCCGTTGGTGGAGTCCCGCAATGCACTTGTCCCTGCCACAATGATGTGTGCAATATCATGTTGGGCACAGATGTCCGCATATTCGTCCAGAATATCCATCGTACGCTCCATAGCCTCGGGATGCAGTCGCCTTGTCTTATCCACTCCCCGTCCTAAACGAGTGATATTCACTTCATTGCGTATGGGTGCCAGTTGATGGTGAGAGAGCTCTGCAATGAGTAGCAAGACAGAATTCGTTCCGATATCAATCGATGCCAGTTTCATCGGATTCCATTCTCCCATCGAGGTCGAATCTGCAGGTTTACAATTGCCTGGAAGTGTGTCATATCCTGAGCATCTAATGGAATATATATCACAGAATTTTAAGATACGAGTCTATTTGGAAAGCGTAATGCTTGCCAAAACCGCGAAGAGTGCAATAATGCTCTTCTGCTGAATTGTGTTGATATTCATACTCCGCTCTGAACAGAAAATAGCGTGTTGAGACTTTTCGAAGAAACGCAAGCAGACTTCCAACGCTACTCCACGCACCGGACATTTTGAAATCCACCAGCGCGATCCGGCAGAACCATCTATGAAAGAAAGAGAAGTTTTTATTATTTGGCCAAAGAACGTTGATATATTCAACAGTAGAATCCTATAATCTCATTGAATATCTCAACACTGCATTTTAAAATACCTGTACCTGTCATATATAGGTAAATGAAACAGAAATGGAGGGAGTTATGGGACCGACAAAAGGAAATAATAGAGGTTATTTAAACGGAGAAGTTTATCACCCTGCGGACGAAGTTATCCGGGAAGCCCACATTCCGGATTGGGAAGCGACGGCTAAAGAAGCTGCCAAGGATCCGGAAGGCTTCTGGGCACAGGAGGCAGAAAAATTCCACTGGTTCGACGAGTGGGAACAGGTGCTCGATGACAGTAATCCGCCGTTTTATAAGTGGTTTACCGGTGGGAAGACCAACCTGGCGTATAATTGCCTGGATGTGCATGTGAACAACTCGAACCGGAATAAACTAGCCTTGATCTGGGAAGGAGAGAAGGGGGAAAACCAAACCTTTTCCTACTATGCCCTCTACCGGGAAACCTGCAAATTTGCCAATATTTTAAAGGCGCTTGGGATCGAAAAGGGCGACCGGGTCACCATTTATATGGGCCCCATCCCCGAAACCATGATGGCAATGCTGGCCTGTGCCCGGATCGGGGCTGTCCACTCGGTGGTCTTTGCCGGATTTTCGCGGGAGGCACTGCGCGAACGCGTTGAGGACAGCCGTTCCAAATTGGTGATCACGCAGGATGGGGGCTATCGTAACGGAGCGGAAATTCCGTTGAAGGAGACGGTCGATAAGGCCATTCGCCATGTCGGGTTCGT
Source organism: uncultured bacterium (assembly GCA_964413425.1). Taxonomy (GTDB): domain Bacteria; phylum Fidelibacterota; class JAANXI01; order JAANXI01; family JAANXI01; genus DATFLS01. The sequence continues at coordinate 15,596 of CAYPST010000006.1, read as the reverse complement.
CGAGAATGTCCTGGTGGTTCGGCGGACGGGCAGCGAGGTTTATATGGAGCAGGGGCGTGATCTCTGGTATCATGAACTTGCCGAGATGCCCATAGCCTCGCGCGTCTCCGAAGCCGAACAGATGGACGCAGAAGATATGTTGTATCTGTTATACACATCCGGGACCACCGGGAAACCGAAGGCCATTGTACACACCACCGGTGGCTATATGGTGGGTATTGCGACCACATTGCGATATGTGTTCGACATCAAGGATTCGGATCGATTCTGGTGTGCAGCCGATCCCGGATGGGTCACCGGCCACAGTTATATTGTGTACGGTCCGCTCTTGCTGGGAGCCACGAATATTATGTATGAAGGCGCTCCCACCTATCCCTATCCGAATCGCTGGTGGAAGATGATTGAATATTATGGCATTAATATTTTGTATACCGCCCCGACGGCGATCCGGGGGTTAATGCGGTTCGGCCGGGCCTGGCCGGACAGGCACGATCTCTCCAGCCTGCGGCTGCTGGGATCAGTGGGGGAACCGATTAATCCGGAAGCCTGGAAGTGGTATTATGAAGTAATCGGTGGAGACCAGTGTCCGATAATGGATACCTGGTGGCAGACCGAAACCGGCGCCTTCATGATTACGCCAACCCCGAGTTTGTCGCTGAAACCCGGTTCCGCTACCAAACCGTTTTTCGGAATCGATGCCGATGTGGTTGATGAAAACGGAGATTCTGTCAAACCGGGCGAAGAAGGGTATCTGGTGATTAAGAATCCCTGGCCTTCCATGCTCCGCACCCTGTATCAGGATGATGAACTGTTCGTGGACACCTATTGGTCAAAATTCAGTGACCAGGGCTGGTACCTGGCCGGAGATTCTGCGAAAAAAGATGAAGACGGCTACTTCTGGATTATCGGACGAATTGACGATGTGATCAACGTTGCCGGCCACCGGCTGGGCACGGCGGAAGTGGAAAGCGCCCTGGTCAGCCACGAAGCCGTGGCGGAAGCGGCCGTGATCGGAGCGCCGGATGAAGTGAAAGGAACCGCGATTCATGCCTATGTCCTGCTTCGGGTCGGATACCAGGAGTCGGAAGATCTGGTGGATGAGTTAATCGAACATGTCGCCGATGAGCTGGGACCGATTGCCAGACCACAGGTCCTGGAAATAGTGGATTCGCTCCCCAAAACCAGGAGCGGAAAGATTATGCGCCGGGTCCTGCGCGCAAAAGCCATGGGAGAGGAGGTCGGCGACCTGTCGACCATGGCGGATTAAAGGAGTTGACAAACATCCATCCTGTGAGACCTGTTCCGGTGTCACAGGATGGACCTGTTCTTCCACAAATCCTCCCCTGAGAGTACTATGTTCCAGGGGATCTCTATGACCTCACTCTTTTTATCTCCGAAAGCATGTCTCTCTATATCAATGAAATATCTTTTTTTGTAACCCGTTGTGTGAAGTGGTATCGGATATGCCAACACATACGCCGGAAACGTCTGTCATTCTGATCCCGGCCTGCCGGGATCAGAATGACATGCCCGGCTTGTTTGCATTGGTCACATACCGTTCATGATACTTGTGCATCCCTTGAAATAACTATTTCGCACAACGGGTATTCTTGTAATTACCAGTACGGTTGGAACAAGAAAAAATATCTGCTGTTTTATCCAACGGTCATTCATTTATCCGGGTTTCCGGGGCTAATGTCATGTCATCTGATCTGTTGAAAACGAGGGGCCTGATTCATACAAAATTTCGTGATTTGTGGATAGTAGTGGCTTTTGGGGGAAACACGTTGCTATTTTTCTGATATCATTGAACAGTTCGTACATTTATTGTTATAATGAATCCGAGTCTGTGAGATTGACTATGAGCACAAGGCCGACATGAAATCCTTCACACGCTGGCTGGCTCGGCTATTCATCCCTGAGGCAGATCACCTGCATAATAATAAGGTTCGTGCTCAATACGGTCTGCTGGAGGGGTGGTTTAGTATAATCCTGAACCTCCTGTTATTTATTATAAAACTGACAGCCGGTGTCCTGGCCAATTCCCTGGCGCTGATTGCGGATGCTTTGCATTCACTTTCCGATTCGGCCACCTCGGTTGTGGTTATCATCGGGTTTAAAATTTCCACCAAACCTCCGGATTTGGAGCATCCCTACGGGCATGGGCGCGCTGAATATATTGCCACCCTTATTATCTCCGTGTTACTCATCGTCGCTGGCATCGAATTTATCCGATCCTCCGTGCAACAGATCCTGGAACCCGGGACAATCCGGGTCGGGTTCTGGATTCTGCTGGTGGTCTCGCTCACGATTCTTCTGAAAGAGCTGATGGGGCAAGTCTCCAAGAACCTGGGCGAGCTCATCGAATCCGATACGCTGCAGGCTGATTACTGGCACCATCGGACCGACGCTATCTCATCGGTGTTGGTGCTGATATCACTCATCGGGGGTATGGTGGGCGTACACTCTCTGGACGGTTTCGGAGGGCTTGGAGTGGCTGCAATTTTAATTTATACAGGGTTTCGTATTGCCCGAAATGCCATTGATTCTTTATTAGGAAAACCGCCATCCAAAGAATTGATAGAGCAAATTCGGACATTGGCCCGCAGTATTGCCCGGGTGATTGATGCACATGATATTACAGTCCATAGTTATGGGCATCACCGGTATATCAATTTACATATCGAGGTCAATGAACGGGAAGATCCCCTGGCACTGCACGATATTGCTGAGCAGGTGGAAAACCGCTTGCGCCGTGAATTGAATGCGTATGCGTTGGTACATCTGGATCCGATATCTCTGGACTCAGAAGAAGCCCGGCAACTACGCGTGAAAATGGATGAACTCTGTGAAAAAGAAAACGACCTGCATGACTATCACGAACTCCGGGTTATTAATACGGAGGACCATCATATGGCTATTATGGATATAATGTTACGCCCGGGGTTGTCGGAGCGTGAAACTGAACAAACGCTCGAATCTCTGAGGGAACAATTACACCAGTGGTTCCCGGGAATTGATTTTCGCTTCCGACGCACCCCTATCCATCGCTATAAATGACACCGGCCGGTGGGTGAATCAGAGCATCGCGGTATAAGAATCATCCGACCGGTACAATTCATTTTTGCCAGCAGCGAATGCCGGGATTTCAGATTATGTCGATAAAAAAACCACTCTATACGATTCTTACCGGGATTTTAATATTCACGGTTTCGTCCCTGCCGGGGAAGGAGATAGATTATGCCGTTGTTAATGAGTATATCAGGTCTATGGAACAAGCCTATGCCCTGTTAGATGGCTATACCTGTACCTTCAGGAAACAAGAACGAATCCACGGTGAACTGCTGCCGGAAGAAACCATATTCCTGAAATTTCAGAAGCCCTTCCGGATTTATATGAAGTGGACAGCCGATCCTTACCAGGGACAGGAGCTCGTATACAAGGCAGACTGGGACGATGGGAAAGTCGTTGCTCATCGCGGCTCCTTTCCGGATATCACGCTCAGATTGTCACCGGAGAATAAACTCATTATGCGGAATAACCGCCATCCTGTGACGGATGCCGGTATCGGACATACCATCGAAATCATCAAAAATGATTATCAGAGAGCAGGCATCAACCCCCGGGACAGTGTTCGGTACATTGATCACGGCCAGAGGGAGATTGACGGAGAGCAGAGCCGGTGTCTGGAGGCAATTATGCCTGCAAAGGAAAATTCCGGTTATTATGCTCACCGGGCCCTGATTTGTATTAATCTCACCACACATCTGCCCAATCATATCAAGATCTGGGATCACACGAACACTCTGGTGGAAAAGTATCACTATCTTAACGTAAATACTCAACCCGAATTAACATCTGAAGATTTTAACCCCGAAAACCCTGCGTATGGTTTTTAAAGGAGCACGGAATTGCAGCTCTCCTTAGTTGCTGTATATCACATTGATATGAGGACATATAGATTTGATATGGAGGTGGACTCACAGGAATGATATCGTAAGCCTTTTACAACTGCTTAAATGGCTGTAATTTAACATCTTAATGAATAAACGTTGTAAATGGCACATCCCTTGCATTTGGTGAAAGTGAAGAGCAGAAAATATGTTTGTGATAAAAGGAGTTCGAGATGGGTTTTAGAAAACCAATGGTTCTTGGCATTGCAATACTCAGTTTATTACTGCCAAATCAAATATTGGCTGGCAGCTCTGTCAGTCAGCAGGTGGTTGCTTCGGTGAGCAAAGCGATTGCGGAGGCGTCTTCGGCTCTTCCGATTCATATGAGTATCCGCAATGTCTATGTGCAAGAGAAAGAAGGGCGTCAGAATGTGGTGGTCGTGGTCCGGGATACCGCGTCCGGAGACCGTATGGAAATTGAAATCGAACTGCAGGAGGCGATCCAGGGCATTCAGCAAGAATTAGAAGAGGCACAGCAAGAAATCCGGACAGCCCGGGAAGATTCTCTGGTTGAATGGAAAGTAAATATGCAGGATTTAGAAATGCGGTTACAGGAGGCATTGAGAGAATTAGAAAAGCTCCGACATCTGGATGAACTGGAAAATTTGAAAAGCCTCGAAAATTTGAAAAATCTCAATGTCCGGATATCAATCCCGGAGATTGACCGCCGGCCTTTCCTGGGAGTTGTTGTGGATGATCTGGATTTCAAGCGGGCCTTCGAGATGCATTATAATAGAAATTATGGTGTTTTAGTCACCGGAGTAATTGAGAACACGCCCGCTGATCGGGCGAACCTGGCCAGAGGAGACATCATTATGGATTTCGATGGTCAGAAGGTTCGTTATGCCGGAATGCTGAAGAATTTCATTGATGCAAGGAAGGTAGGAGATGAAGTCACATTACAGATTTTCCGGAATGAACAGGTAAAAACAGTAACTCTTACCCTGCAGCCAAAGATGGTCTCGGTTCCGGAGCCTCCGGAGGTGGGGGAAGTGGAAGGTCCGGAGACAGTGCCCGGTGAGACTGACACAACTCAGGAAGTCGAAACGGCAGAGGAAGATTGGGATACGGATTGGGAAGACGAAGACTGGGAGGACATTGACTGGGGTGCCGGAGACTTCTTCGAGGACGACTTTTTCTCCGCTGGATATGGCGGTGGCAGCTGGATCCCTGTCTGGTATACGATGAATATGGAGGATATTAATACAGTGGTAGACGGACTCGGATTTAATTCGTTGCCTGAGCAGGGTATTCTTCTGAATGGCGGGGGCGGCAAAGGGCCCATTGGTAACGGTTGGTTCATTGGTGGTCTGGGCGCCGGATACGGAATTGATCGCAACATCAATTATACTTTGAATACCGGAACGAACGTCATCCGACGACTCAGTTTTTCGGTGGGCTTCGGTGGAGTGACATTCGATAAACGCTATCGCCTCTCGGATAATCTTGTGCTTGGAGCAGGCTTCATGGTAGGTGCCGGCAGGACAACTATGAAAATTGATCAAACCACCGGAGATTACGTCTGGCCTGAGTTGGATCTCGGGTTTTCGGAAGGGAAAAACAGCTATCTGAAATTGAACAAAGGCTATCTGATGTTCCAGCCCAGAGCGACTTTCCTGGTGCGAATAACGAGCTGGTTTGCCATTCGGTCCGAAGCGGGATATCTCATGGGGTATTCCTTTAAGCGAGGCTGGGAAGCCGAAGTGGCCGGCGAGTCGTTCGAAGTGATTAATGCTCCCCAGAGCGATTTTACAGGTGGCTTCACCTTTTCCATCGGACCATGGTTTGGTTTCTAATCATCGTACCATGGATAAGTCAAAGCGTACTCAGGAATTTTTTAGCAGTGAAAGCAAGTCAATGAGGGTGAAGCAGGAGAGCATAAAATGAGTGACACAATAGAAAATGATTTCAGGAAACAGGGAGAATAAAAATGCTGACACAAACATCTGCTCAGAGAATATGTTTACGAAGGCAATGGAAAGTAATCGTCCTGGGACTGATGTTCACCGGGATGCTGGTGCTTCCGAACCTTGTGACGAATGCCCAGGTCCGCCATGACAAACCGGACTATCAACTGTCAGCGGGATCAGAATCAGCCGTAACGCAGAGTATCTCTCCGCAGCAGAGGCGAGAGACGAAGGTGGAGATGGCTTCGCAGAACCGACCGCAGATGGGTGTGTTCCTGGATAATCTGGATTTTGAGACCGCCTACAAACGGCATTACGACTATACATACGGTGTGTTAATCAGTGGAGTAGTCGCCGGCGGACCGGCTGAAGGAGCGGGCTTGATGAAAGAAGACATCATCATGGAGGTGGATGGGACACAGGTCCAGTACGAAGCGCAGGTAGAACGACTGTTAAATGCCAAAAATCCGGGAGATCAGGTGACCGTTAAATATTTTCGTGACGGACAGATTCGCGAAACTGAACTTACGCTTCGGGGACCAGCAGTAGTGCGGGAACCCGAACCGGAACGACGTCCTCGATTCCGGCCGTTCGCCGGGGATCCGGGTGACGGCGGATTCGGATTCAATGCGATCTGGTATGCGCCCGATCATGCCCGGATTTCGGAGCTGATTACGGGAATGGGATTTGCGGATGTCCTGAGCGATCCCCCCGTGGAGGATCTGACCGATCCCGGGTTCATGATGCGCGGGTTTCAGCTGCAATTCGAGGGCGGAGATGGGTGGTTCTGGGGAGTGGTACGGAATAGATATGAGGTCAACAGACGCAGAACCGTCCCCGATGTGAATTCCATTCGTCAGTTGAACTATAAATTCGGTTACTGGGGATTTACACTTGACAAGAGAGTAAACTTCCTCCGCCTGTTTGTGCTGGATGGGGGGTTATTGGTCGGATGGGGTTCCTACAACATTAAATTACTGGAAACCCACCAGAATCCGGTCTGGAACAACCTGAACTCACAACTGGAAAACGCATTAAACAATTATGTCGAATTGAAGAAAAATTATCTGATTGCGCAGCCCAGCGCAGCAGTGATATTCAACTTAACGGATTGGTTTGCCCTGCAGGGCCGGGTTGGATATTTCCTTGGATATCCGCTGCACAATGGCTGGGAGGCGGAAGTCATCGGGGAGAATTTTGAAGTGGTCGATGCGCCGGAGACCGAACTCAGGGGGCCAACATATTCCCTGGGATTATGGTTTGATATCTTTTAGACGGCCTCGGGGTATGCAACGGAAGGGGTAATTGCTCTTATGTGATGTACGAGACGGAAGGCTGGCAGATGCCTGTTGATTCCCGACCCCACATCCATGGAAGTGAGGGCCGTTCCATAGATTTCCCGGAGAGAGAAGATTCGGTAAAATACACCCCCTAGAATGGCGAAATGACACCACGAAATTTAGTATTTTGCAGCAGAGGATTTTTTCGGGATATTACTATGAACATATATCCACTGGTTGACGGCACTGATGTTCCAATCAATAGTTGAAAAGCTCGCGGCCACCGCCATCGCAGTTGGTTCTGTTTTTTTCACGACGGTGGATGGAACGAATGCGGTCTTTGAAAATCCCGAAATTCATACCAATGGCGGAAAAGTGGTCATTTCAGCGACATTGAGCAATTGTTTTACCGAAGAACTGGATCGCATTTTTCAATCGGGAAGACCGGTGCGATTTTATTTCAGGGTCACTCTTCATCGCAGCGGCTCGGGACAGGTGGTCCGATTTAACGACTTCCATCATCAGGTACGATATGATCTTGTTGATCAATACTATCAGATCTATCTTTCGGAAAAGGAGCAGACTGTTAACGCCGTATCCCTGGAAGAAGTGCACCGGTATATGACCACCATCCAGGAATATCAGGTGATCGATGAAAGCGCTCTGGAAAACGATCAGCAATATTATGTGGAGATTCGGGCATATATGCTTAAAATTCGGCTTCCCGGAGTGAAAGATGAAATCAACATGATGAGTTATTGGAATAAAACAGAACCCACTATCAGGACAGAACTGTTCGCAAAAGAGGATCTGGCCACATGAGATTCCCCATTCCTTCATTTCGTGTCCAGATTATTCTTCTGGTATCGGTCTTGCTTGCGGCCTCCGCCCTGATGTTTCGCAGTTATTTCATCGGAAGTTTCCAGGAATTCCGGTCTCAGATTGAATACCTGGAGCTGGAACAGAAGATCAATCGATTCTACCGGGAGTATGCAGAGAAGATCCCCGAGGGGCAGCAGGCCGAGCAATTCAGAAGTGAAATCGAGAATCTGTTAATCGACGTGAACCAGATCGACCTGGCCGGAGATATCTTCGAGCGAGAGATCAAGCTCTACTCCATCTTTATTTTTGTATTCCTGATTTTGACGGTCCTGATTATCTTCCTGATTTCCTTCGGCTTAATCACCCGGCCGCTGGCCAGGTTACAGGCAGCAACGAAAGAACTGGCAAAAGGCAACCTGAATATCTATGTGAAGGAGAGCAAGTTCTCGCCCATCAACGATTTGATCGTCTCATTTAACGCCATGACCGCCGAGCTGATTGAGAACCGGAACAGATTACTTGAGGCGGAGAAGGAGGTGATGTGGCGGGAAATGGCTCAGGTAATGGCCCATGAGATTAAAAATCCGCTCACACCTATCCGTCTGCAGATGCAGCGGTTAGAGCACAAATATGTAATGGCCAGCGACGATTTTGATAAAACGTTCCAGGATGGGTTGAGAATTGTCAACGAAGAAATAGAAAACCTTCAGACGCTGGTGAATCAGTTCCGGAATTTTGCAAAGATGCCCTCTGCCAGTTTTGAGAAGTATGATCTCAAAGAGCAGCTCACCGAAATTGTGAAACCGTATGAAGCCCAGGCGGAAATTCGGATGGAGGTGGATGAAAACCTGCCGGAATTCTACGGCGATAAGATGCAGATGAAACAGGTGTTTGTCAATCTTATCCAGAATGCTATCCAGGCAATGAACTCTGATCGCAGATTGACAATCGGCTGTACGCACCGACAGGGTGATTTCATTATTACTGTTGAAGACCACGGTGATGGGATTGACGAGGAAGATCTGGATAAAATATTTCAGCCGTATTTCACCAGGAAAAAGAAAGGCACCGGACTGGGCCTGGCTATCGTGAAACGCATCGTACAGAGTCATGAAGGCGCTATTAAGGTGGAAAGCGAAAAAGGCAGCGGAACCAGGTTCACCATCCGTATCAGTGTGTCAGAAAATGGCGCCGCCCACTATCCTCAATTACTGGAGGAAAGGCAGGAGGGCAAATAATTCTCAGGGGCCGGACTTGTCACATACTGCTTTAATATTTTTTATGACTATTAAGTTTACTCAGTCTGTGGGAAATGCATCCGGCGGGAACAGTTCTGCTGGGTGGGGAAATCAGAGAGGAGCTGGTACCGGGAAGCAACAACCTCATCCCTCGATTCCTCTCCTTTCCCGGCAGGGATGCCTATGGCACGCAGGGAGAGGGATGCCCGCCCCGCTCCCTGCCCGGAACTGCCGCCTGGCCAAAGTAAATAGTCAATATATTTTCTGTATTCAATTCCACGAATTACTTATACACCAGAAACCAATAGCACACAGAAGAAAGGAAGAGGCTCCGTTGCCACCCCCCGCCGGATACATATGGAAACAAGTACATAAGGATTGGCAGCGACCGGTCTCCATCCCAGCAAGATCAGATGTATGAATCCCCGTTGATTTAAATGCCCCTATCACCTGCTCCCCATCACTTACTTATATACCTATGTACATATGTACCTGTTTACCCGGATGTCGGGGGCGGTGAGGATAGGCACTCTTTACTCTTAACTCATATCTGCATCTGTGAGCTATTTTCTTGGTGGCTATATCATCTCAGGAAAATCATTCAAAACCCGGGAAAGGTCATCTCATATATTGACTCCGGCAATTTTCCCACTAAATTATCGTTATTGATACCTTGATCAGAAACCCTGAAACCCCCGGAGGAAGATTTTGAAAGTATTGGTAGTTGATGATGAAAAAAACATTCGGATTTCCCTGAGCAGTATACTTGAAGACGAAGGCTATGAGGTCATTACTGCTGAGAGCGGCGAAGAAGCACTTTCCCTTGTGGAAAAAAATCGTATCGATCTCATCCTTCTGGATGTCAAGCTTCCCGGAATGGATGGGTTGGAGGTGCTTGAACAGGTATTAGAGCAATACCGGGATATGGATGTGATCATGATTTCCGGTCACAGCGATATCAGCATTGCGGTGAAGGCAGTGAAGATGGGTGCGTATGATTTTATGGAGAAACCACTTTCCCTGCCCAAAATTGTGGTCACGGCCCGGAATATTGCCGAAAAGCAGAAATTGTATCAGCGGTTCCGGCAGGAGAAAGAAGATCTGGATGCGAAATACAAAATTATCGGGGGCTCTCCGGAGATTGATAATGTCCGGGAAATTATTCAGAAAGTCAGCGGGCAGGACTCCAAGGTGTTAATCAAGGGGGAAAGTGGTACCGGGAAAGAACTCGTGGCGTACGCCATCCACGCGAACAGCCATCGAAAACAGGGGCCGTTCGTCAAGTTCAATTGTGCGGCTATTCCCAATGAGCTGGTGGAGAGCGAATTATTCGGTCATGAAAAAGGAGCGTTTACCGGCGCCGAGAGCCGGAAACTGGGCAAGCTGGAACTCGCGCATGAAGGGACGTTGTTCCTCGACGAAATCGGCGATATGAATCTGGATGCCCAGGCCAAGGTGCTCCGGGTGATCCAGGAAGGCAAATTCGAACGCGTGGGTGGCAATGAAACCATTAATATTGATGTACGCATTCTGGCCGCCACCAATAAGGATCTGTCAGCGATGATCGAGCAGAGGACGTTCCGGGAAGATCTTTTTTACCGGCTGAATGTTATTCCCATCGATGTGCCGCCCCTTCGAAACCGGCAGGGGGATATCCCGGTGCTGCTGGACTATTATCTGGACTATTTTGCCCATGATTTGAAAACTCAACCCAAACGCCTGTCGGATGACGCCATAGAAGTATTACAAACGTACCATTTCCCTGGTAATGTCCGCGAACTACGCAACCTCATCGAGCGACTCTATATCCTGACCAGCGGAGAGGTCATTGATGCACAGGATGTGAAAAATCACCTCGGTGCCGATGGCGCTGAAAGAGCACCAGACTTCCCGTTTCTGGAGACCAAGGATTTCACGGACGTCAAACGGGAGTTCGAAATCTACTATCTGACCAGACAGCTGGAAAAGTACAACTGGAACATTAGCACCGTTGCGGAAAAGCTCGGTATGGCCCAGCCGAACCTCTCCAGGAAGATCAAGCAGCTGGATATTACAGAGGAGAGCTAACTCAAGAAGTCAAGAAGGCAAAAACGCAATACTTCAAAACTGCAAAAGGCCCAGCCTCTCCTCCCCAAGACGAAAAGCCGCAGATTTGCATAGATGGTCACAGATAAAGACTCTTGAAATGGGAGAGTATATGGTGCGAGATGATAGCTCACAGGGGTGGGGTGGACACAATACCAAATTCCCGAGACTCAAAAATACAAACTCCCTGTTCCTTCCCCTATGGATGCAGGGAGGTATGCAGGGATAGGATATTCCTCCGCCATTGATCCCTGGTGGGGTCATTAGTCGGAGGACAATTCCGGATTCTCAGAACACAAGTACGAAGTCAACTGAGATTCCTTGCTCTTTCTTGCATTGATTCTCTCTGCTTGTCGTATTACATTTCCGTAAAATAATATTACGGAATTTTAAACAGAATCAGTGTTCGTTTAGAGCTTCAGAGGATCAATAATGAAAAGAATACTTCTTCCGGTCTTTTTCATATCTCTGGCTGCAACTACTTGTGTATTTGGACACGGGGTTGAGTTTTCCACGTTTACTGGCGGAGTTGGGATTGAAGTGGCCTATGAACATGGCCAGCCACTTGTTGGCGCTTCGGTTCATGTCTATGCTCCCGGGAGTCAGGATGCCCCCTTTCAGCAGGGAGCCACTGATCAAAACGGGCGATTTACCTTTGTCCCGGATACCTCCGGTGCCTGGAAAATTGATGTTGATGACGGGACAGGACACGGAGTCATAGAAGAAATTATCGTTTCGGACGACATGATCCCCGAAATAAAAAACCATCTGGAGCTTTCCCGGGGACAAAAAATCCTGGTCGGCGTGTGTGTGATCTTTGGAATAACCGGGTTCGGGTATTATATATCGGCAAAGAAACATCGATCAGAGGGATGATTTGATACCGCATTATGAAGCGTTAAACGTATTGTCTTGAGAATCGAAGAGTTCCGGCAGACAGGGAAAGTCGAAGGTTATTGACACCGCCACTCGGTTATCCGATGATCATAGATACCTAATTGGATATTTCATTGGCTTTTGTTTAATGTAATCTGCGAACATCTGTGTAGACCTGTGGCTTTTGTCGTCATCTCAATGACGTTTTGAAATGTTTTTGTCTGAGAGAAAACTGAAAAACAGAAAAACCAGATAGCGGTATTGACTTTTTATTTAGATATTGTATGTTTAAAAAGTGACAGCTTTCATCGGTTTGGTTATCGTTTTCTCTGATGGACTCTTTGCCTATGGTCCACTGGATGTGTGTACAATTTGTGACTCATATGTATTCGTTGAGTCCATGGCAACAGGAACCGGATTCTCTCACACCAGACTCTCGGTACTTTAAAAAAAATTATGGTTTATTTGTAAGGCATGAGAAAGCCGCGTTTTACTATTTTCACCAGACTGAGTTTGACGCAGGTTGAGGAGTGGAAGTAGGGCATAAATTTTAAAGTGTGTTTCTGTTAGTTCTTTTAGTGGCGTTTGAATACGTTGCTCTCGGAATGGCAGGGTAATATATCTGGCGAGGTTAATATATAACATAACACTTACGGAGGATTAGGGGATGAAAAAACTATTCAGTGTACTCTTTCTTCTTGGAGTATTTGCAGGGATACTATGGATGGGGTGCTCTCAGGAGCAGCCGGTGAGTCCCGACGCCGCCCGGGAGGCGACTATTGCGGACGGTGCGCTGGCCAAAGCAACCGCGGGCGAGCGCTTCTTTGTCCTGTTTCAGGATCGGGCGAATCCGGCGGCAGTGGAACGTGCCGGGGGCAAGGTCGTCTACTCCTATCGGATTGTCCCTGCGGTTGCAGCCACCGGACCGGCGGAGGTTGTGTCTGCCCTGGCCGATCATCCCGGTGTGGTCCGGATTGAACCGGATGGTCGGGTGCAAGCCATTGATGATGAGTTAGATAATACGTGGGGTGTCAAGCGAATTGGCGCCGGAATCGTGCATAGTGACGGAAACAAAGGTGCCGGGATCGAGGTCGGTATTCTGGATAGCGGCATCGATTATACGCACCCGGATCTGGATGAAAACTATAAGGGAGGATATGATTTTGTCAACGATGATGACAATCCCATGGATGACAACGGGCACGGAACGCATGTCTCCGGGACTGTCGCTGCTGAAGATAACGACGAAGGCGTGGTCGGGGTTGCTCCGGAAGCGGATTTATACGGATTGAAGGTACTGGATTCCGGAGGCGGTGGAAGTTGGAGTGACGTGGTTGCCGCGTTAGATTGGGCGTCGGACCCCGACGGAGACGGTGAGACGACCGATCATCTGCAGATCACCAATAACAGTTACGGGGCAGGCAGCGATCCCGGGAGTACGGTGAAATCGGCCTTTGATAATTCAGCAGAGATTGGCATCCTGCATGTGGCTGCTGCCGGGAATTCCGGGAATCCGCCTGGCATGGGGGATAATGTCGGTTATCCTGCGCGATATGAATCGGTCATTGCGGTGGCAGCGACGGATCAGAATGATGAACGGGCGGGATTTTCCAGCACCGGGCCGGACGTGGAACTGGCCGCGCCCGGGGTGGATATTAATTCTACGAAGTTAGAAGGAGGGTATGTTGAATACAGCGGCACGTCCATGGCCTCTCCTCATGTTGCTGGGACCGCTGCCTTAGTCCTTGAAGCGGGTTATAGTGATGTCCGGACTCGACTCCAGAACACCGCTGATGACCTCGGTCCGGCCGGCCGGGATTCCAAGTATGGGTATGGTCTCGTCGATGCTGATGAAGCGGCGGCTTCGCAAGAACCCGTCACCGATATCGCCATCTCGGCAGTGGAGGCCCCGAGTTCAGTGGTGGTCGGTGACACGGTGAGTGTCGACGTGACGGTGGAAAATGTGGGGAATCAGGAGGTGAGCAGCGACATCAACGTCACTTTGACCGATGACACTGATGGCGTCACAATCGGAACACAGACCATCAGCGGCGGGCTGGCGGCCGGCGCCTCGGTTACCCTCACCTACTCCTGGGATACCGGTAGCGCCTCTACCGGAGATCACACCCTGACAGCTACGCATGATTTCACCGATGATGATGCAAGCAATGACTCCAAGAGCACGACTGTCACAGTGAATGAGGAGTCCGCCGGAAACGATACGGATATGTATGTGTGGGCGATTGACTTCGCTCAGAAGGACTATGGTCCGGGAGGGTCATTTCACGATTTGTTCACCACGGTGACCATTCATCAGGATTCCGATGGTGACGGCGTGGCGGAGTCCGATGATAACCCGGTGGCTGATGCCACAGTAGCGATGACGCTCCGGTACGATAGCGATGGAGACGGATTATTTGATGACGGATCCTGGGATTTTTCCGGAACCACGGATTCGAACGGTCAGGTGGAATTTACCTTAAAGAGAGCGTCCACGGGAACATATCAGGCCGAAGTGACCGATGTGACCCATAGCACGTATAACTGGAACTCCTCTTTGGATGCTGATAACCCGGATACCTACACATTACAGTAGAAAGCAATGAGAGCAGGGGGGAAGCCATTTCCCCCCTGCCTGCTTTCAGGGTGGTTTTGCCGGACTTTTTGTCAGATGAATGATTCACCTTCCGAAGCATTCCCTGCAGAGAGTTGAAAAGCAGGAATCTGAAGGGGGATAAGAGTATTGTGCTTATGAATTACAATAGCTGATAACCTTGCTCCGAACCGTCTAACAATTTTCTTAGACTGACTTATTTTTTGCGATTACTACACGGGAAGAAATGAAATGCCCAGAAAATCAATCGAACAAGTCCTGAAAAGCCATACCAAAAAGCTCATGGCCATCAAAGGCGTCCAAGGCACCGGCCAGGGATTATGCGACGGGGAGCCCTGTATAAAGGTCTTTGTTTCCCGAATGACAGATGACCTCAAAGAAAAAATTCCCGATGAGCTGGAGGAGTATCCGGTCCGTATTGAGGTGACCGGGGGCTTCCACGCCCAGCCGAAATAAGAATAGCACACAGATGCGGATAGAAGTTAAGAGTTAAGAGAAAAGAGTAAAGAGTGCCCTTCCTTCCCCGCCCCCGACATCCGGGTAAATAGGTACATATGTACACAGGTATATAAGTAAGTGATGAAGAGAAGGAGAATGGGTCGTTTAAATTAACAGGGATTCATATATCTGATCTTGCTGGGATGGAGAGCGGCCGCTGCCCATCCCTATGTGCCTATTTCCATCTGTACCCGGGGGGTGGTAACGGGGGCTGTCCGGACGTCTCAACGGAAAAACCGCAACCAGACGCTAAGAGATAGAAATGGTCAGAAGTAATTATAATGGCCTCGCCAGGATGGCTTTCTCTAACAACTCCCCGGTTT
>CAYPST010000005.1:62571-83998 GCA_964413425.1 uncultured bacterium | reverse complement strand
CTACGACGACCGGCTGATTTGCTTCGATCTCTCCGGGATATTGGTCTGCCGGAAAGTTCGCTTCCAGACTATCCTGCAGCAGATAATACTCTCTGTTTAGTGTTCCATTGATATGACAGTTTTCCGAGCATGTTGTACCACCGGCGGTATCCGTGCGGGCCGTCCAGAGCTGAATATTATGCGGCACAGTGTATTTCCAGGTTGGCATCACAGTATAATCGGGCAACTCCTGGCCCCAATTTTCATAGGTATCTCTGGCAATGGGGATATGACGCAGCGTCACGAGCTCATATTCCCGCAGGTCGGGGACTGGATTCTTCCCAATTTTGAAATCGATATACGAAGGTTCCGCAATGCCTTCGCCGCCAGCATGACAGGTATTACAATTTTTGTACGGCTGGCTGTGACACACCGAACAGCTCAGCTCACCCCAGTGCTGCTCATGCCAATCGTTCGCCGTATTCACAGCCGAGTGACAATCTTCGCAGCGCGGGACCAGGGGATTTGCCAGTCGATGGGGGTACTTATTGCCGTCTCCATGCATCTCGTCTGCTCCATGACAGTCGACACAATGCATAGCACCGGGAATGTAATGGACGTCCCGTTGTTCCGCCCGGGCCCCGGTATATTCTTCACCCACCCGGCTGCCATGACAGGCAGTGCAGTTGAGATCCCGGCTGGGGCGTTTCTGAAACATATGGTTATCCAGAAAGCCTCCTCCAACAGAATTCGGACGGCTGATATGACACTGCCCACAGGTGGTATGGCACGTCCCGCAATCCTTCTCATAATTCTCGTGAGTTTCCGGTGGCAACGCATCGTAAGAGGAGGCACCGGCGCGCTTCGCCACAAAGGTTTTTTCTCCCCAGAGATTACTGTGCATACTGCTCTTATGCACTTCCGTCAGACTCCGGTGACAGAAACCACAGGTGTTATCAATGACTTCTGGTGATGCCGGATCGGGAATCAACCCCTGATGGGCATACTGCATATTCTCTTCGCTGTTTTCACCACGCAGCTCCCTATCACCATTGTGGCAGTCACTACAGGGGAGTTTACCGTGCCTGGTGTCTTTGAATTCGGCGAAGGCTTCCGGCTGAATAAATACTTTTTCCCAGGCCGCTAACTGCGGCACCGATCCGCCTCACCCTTCGCCCGCCTCTTCGCTGTCACCGGTCTCTTCCGGTTCCGCCAATGTCTCCAGAGCGTCCTGATCCGTATGACACGATTCGCAGGACGAATTAAACTGTGCACTGACAATCCCGTCCTTAACCTCTTCGTCGCACTGCTGCAAAAGTCCCAGCCCAAAAACCAACGCCAGGATTACTGCTCCCAGGAACACACGCTTCGATCTCAAGAGAAATCTCCTTTCATTCATGGATCAATCCTTTGATCAACCCTTTGAGATGTGACAGATGGCTTGCTGTATCGTATACCATACAGGTCCGGCACTCCTCTTCAGTGCAAATACCCTGTTTCACTTGTGCGGACCAGCAGGGCCTATCCTCATTATAATACGCATCACACGTGGTACGCTCCTGGTCGGAACAGCCCTTAATTTCCCAACACGGGATAAGAGCCAGCAGCCGTGCAATCCCGTTCAAACTGACCCCATAGGTGGTGATCAATTTTCGGACGCACCTCAGGATGTCAATATCAACGGGCGAATAGCGTCGATGACCGGATTGTATCCTGTGTGGTACAATGAAATGCGCCGCTTCATATTTTCGCAGGGTCGGGATGGAGACACCCAACATTTCGGCTGCAACTCCAATCGTGTAGACTGGTGCGTGTCGATCATCCTGTCCGGGCTGTTCTTTATTTACCATTACAGAATCTCTGTAATTCTCAGTATAGCTTTCCTGATTATACACTTGCAATGAATATGCCATCTCTTCTACTGGCACTCCGTGATGAAATACAATGATTTCATTCTCGCCAATATTCAGTTTGAATATTGTTTCCTATATATAAAAATCAATGACTTACTGTCTTTGCGTTCCCGAATTTACCCGGTGGATATTTTCAGAAAAAAGAATCTGTCCGTGCGGTAGAGAGGGGAAATCGATATCTGTTGAAAAATACAACGATATAATTTCCCAGTAATGATAAGAAACTCAATGGTAATTGGTTGCAAATCACCATTTCATATAAATCCCCGGCATGAATGGAGCCCCCCGGCTTAACAGCCGGGGTTCCTCCTTTAACTCCGCACACAGGCGGAGTCTGGGCGGAATCCCGCCCAGAAGACCATTCATCCACGCTTTGACAAACGTGGTCTTCTGGATGGCGGGATAAAACCACCCCTGCAGAGGCACAATTATTTCGATCCGGCGGTATTCAATCCACAGCTCTATGTTTTGAACCCCCGGGATGGTCTAATTTGAACTTATCATTCGTTCGTTTCGTATGTATTTTGAAGGTTAGAATGAGTAAAATAGCTGAGATTATGGAGGATGTATCTCGGATCAGTTTTTCGGACTTAATCGGAATCTAAAACCTCGAGGAACGATTTATTCCGCTTTTTTCAAATGAGACTGCACAAGAATAAAATAAGGGTACCCTCTTTACAATACGGAAGCCACAGTGGTGCCATTCAGCAATTCCTGTCCCACATTCAGCCGGCGGCATCGGGGCCATCTCTGGAACATATAACTCAGATTGTCAGTCAATTCAGCAGCATCCCCTACGAGAACGTCAGCAAAATCATTAAATTTGCCAATTCCTCCGGAGAAATCTCCTTTCGAATGCCGGAGGAAATTTACGAGGATCACCGGCGATGGCGATTGGGCGGAACCTGTTTCTCACTCACCTTCTATTTACTGGAGATCCTGGGATTTTTCGATTATCAATGTTCTCCGGTTATGGGGGACATGAAGTGGGGAGAAAATGTGCATACCGCCCTCCTCCTGCATTACCAGGGAAATAACTACCTGGTGGATCCCGGCTATATGATTCATCAGCCGCTGCAGATTTCCAAAGATACCATTCAACGCTATACGGCGCCGCATGCCGGCATTGAGATCAGGTTTCGGACTGCGGATGAGCGCTTCGACCTGTTCACCTTCCGCAGCGGCAATTACACCTGGCGGTATCGCTTCTCGCCGACACCGGTTTCTCTGGAAGAATTTTCCCGCCACTGGATTGCATCATTCTTCAAACCCACCATGCATGGTATCTGCCTGACCCGGACTAACCAGCATGAGATGATTTATGTTCACAACGATTTCACAAAAATCAGCAGCCGGGAAACAGTGAACCGGCTGAGAGCACGCAATGAAACCGAGAAGATCATCATGGAAAAATTCGGCATTCCCCTGCATCTGATCGAAGAAGCGAGACATGCCCTGGACATCAATCGCCGGAAAGAGCAGGCTCTCACTGAGAATGAAACCGACTGATCCTCAACCAGTGAAACTCTTTATTGCCGCCCTCTTCTCCGATGACCAGTTACTGGAACAGGCGCTGGAAGCATGTCAGCAGGCATTCGGCGCTACCGATTATCGGAGCGAGCGGTTTCTCTTTGACATCACCGATTACTATGAGCCCGAGATGGGGGCACCGATTTACAGACAATTCGTCAGTTTCAGGCAACTGGTTTCTCCGGGGAAGCTGGCGGATTTCAAGATCCGCACCAATACTATTGAAGACGCTCTCACGGAAAACAACAACCGAAAAGTGAACCTGGACACCGGCTACATGGATTACCACAAAGTGGTGCTGGCGTCCGCCAAATATAACGGACAGAAGATCTATCTGGATCACGGTATTTATGCCGACCCCACGCTCTACTATCGCAAGGGGACTTTCCACCCCTATGACTGGTCCTTCCCCGACTTTAAATCCTCGGATCAATACTACGAATCGCTGCTGGCGATCAGGTATCGGTACAAGGAACAACTCAAATCTCTGGAGTAAGACCCAGCCCCCACTCCACCGGGTGCATAAGGTACACAGGTATATAAGTAGGACGCAAAGAGAGCCCTTTGAGATAACCACATATTCAGTGGCGATAATGAGATTTGTGGCCTTTTATTGAGCATACATTATCGACTGCGGAGTATTCGCAGGACGAAACAATCATCAGAGCCCCTATGCACCTATGTACCCCATGCACCCTGAGATTTCCCTGCACTCATATCTATAAATTTACGGGCGAGACCTTTTCATTCACACCTCACCCCCAGTTCCTTCTGACATTCCAGGCAGAGTTTTTCCCCCTTGAGATCGATATCTTCTACATAGGTGGAGGAGTTCATCACACATTCGTAATCCGGGCAATGCACCAGACCGAAGGCGTGTCCCAGCTCATGCATGGCTTCTTTGACGGTACGGTCGAGCAGAAGGTCGCCGTCGGCCGGCAGGCCGTAGAATTCGTTCCGGAGCCGAAAGGTGGATATCACGGCGCCGTTCCCACCCAGCTGGGACTCGCCGAAAACGAAGGTTAACACAGGGATATACAGGTCAACCGAGGTTATCCCGATAATTTTTCCGTCAGCTGCGGGCAGATTTTTCAGCAACTGGGCAAGGAGAAGGGTGGAATGATACTGGTTGCGCTCGGGTGAATAGAAGAGTTCGAGATCAAATTTGACATCGATATGTTGCATTGGAAACGGCAGGCAATCTGCCAGCCGTTCCGGAAGGGGGGCGGTCCATGCCGGTTTGTACCCGTTGATGTATGCAAAGAATATTGGAAGGTCCAAGCTTAGCGTCTGATTCCATACTTTTTCATCTTATTGTAGAGGGTCACCCGGTCAATCCCCAGTACCTTCGCCGATTGTGTCACATTGCCGTCCATCTCGTTCAGCACCCGCTGAATGTGCTCTTTTTCCATGGCCTCCAGCGACATTTCCTCCGGCTCCTTCCCGTCGCGTTTGACCTGCATGGGGAAGTCTTCCGGTTCGATTACCTCTTCTTTTCCGACTACCATGGCACGTTCGATGGCATTCTCCAGCTCCCGCACATTTCCCGGCCAATCGTGCTGCAACAGCATCTCTCTGGCTTCCGGGGACAGGGTTCGTTCCGGTTTGGCCATGGACTGGGCATATTTTCGAATGAAATGTTCGGCCAGCGGAATGATGTCGGATTTCCGTTCCCGAAGGGGTGGGATAAAAATACTGAACACATTTATCCTGTAGTACAGATCTTTCCGGAAATTCCCTTCCTCAACCATTTCTTCCAGATTCTTATGGGTGGCACAGATCAGCCGGAAATCCGAATGAATCTCTTCATTGCCACCCAGCCGCGTAAAGGTCCGGGATTCGATGACCCGGAGTAAGTCCACCTGCATCTTGGGCGAGATATCCCCGATTTCGTCCAGAAACAGGCTGCCCTCATCCGCTAACTCCAGTTTCCCCTTTCGACGGTATTGGGCCCCGGTAAACGCGCCTTTCTCGTGGCCGAACAGTTCGCTCTCCAGCAGCGTCTCCGGAATGGAGCCGCAGTTGACCGCCACAATGGGAAAATAGCGGCGGTGGCTCTGAGTATGGATGGCCCGGGCAATCAGCTCCTTCCCGGTGCCGCTCTCCCCGCGGATGAGCACATTAGAATCCGCCTCCGCCACCTGATCGATCATCTCATAGACCCGCTGCATCTCCATACTCTCACCAATAATTTTCTCCCGGGGATTCAGCTCGGAGATCTTCTCCTTCAACCGGACATTTTCTTCGGTGAGGTTTTTCTGCTTCAGGGCGTTTCGTATCATGTGGGACATGTCGTCGGGATCCACGGGTTTCGTGACATAGTCAAACGCCCCGTGTTTCAACGCTTCCACAGCAGTATCCACCGAGGCATAGGCGGTGATAATGATAACCAGCGCTTCTTCGTCGATTTCCGTAATCTTTTTCTGGAGGGTGATGCCATCCATGCCCGGCATCTTGATATCCACCAGATAGATATCATAGAGCTGTTCCTGGATTTCTTTGAGGGCTTCATTCCCGTCTTTCGCCGTCTCGACCTCAAAGCCGTCCTCCAGAAACCAGTGTTCCAATGATTTGCGGACTGATAACTCATCATCGACGATCAGGATGCTGCTCTTATCTTTCATGGGTAAATCCTCTGGAAAATTCCGGATTATCAGTTCTCTTATTTTCCTGTGTTCGGGTCTCTCTCGGCAGATCGATAGAGAAGGTGGTCCCCGCTCCCACCTGGGAATCGACCTGAATTTGCCCATTATGGCGCTGGATAATCCCGTAGACAACGGCCAGTCCTAATCCCACGCCTTTTGTTTCGTTCTTGGTGCTGTAAAAGGGGTCGAATATTTTATCCAACACGTCCTCGGACATGCCCACACCGGAATCAGCAATTCTGATTTGCACATGGGTTTCTTTCTTTTCTTCCAGCGGACGGGTCCCGACAGTCAGTTTTCCCCCTTCCGGCATGGCTTCCACGGCATTCATCATAATGGCCACCAGCGCCTGGACCAATTTGTCCTGGTCGCAGACAACGCTGTCATCTTCCAGATGAAAATCTCGTTCCAGCCGAATCTCGCCTAATTCCAGATGGTGACTCATGAGTTTAATAGCCCGTTCAATCACCTGATGGAGCTGAGTCGGTTGAAAATCGGCACTGGATTCCCGGGCGAAGATGAGCAGGTCTTTCACGATGTTCCCGCATCGCTGGGATTCGCTCCGGATAAGATCCAGTTCCTCCATTACGTCTTCCTTCTCCTCATCCTCCGGGAGCATCCGGCCCAGCTTGCGCATGAGCACCCGGGCATAGGTGACAATACCCGACAACGGATTGTTCAACTCGTGGGCCACTGTGGCGGAGAGCCTTCCCAGGGACGCCATCTTCTCCACCTGAACCATCCCGCGATGCATGCCCTCGAGTTCTTCGGTTTTCTCCTGTACGCGTTTTTCCAGCGTCTTCGACCAGGCACGCAGCTCTTCGTCCGCCTTCTTTAAATTCTCTGACATATGATTGAACGACCGCGCCAGCTTCCCCAGTTCGTCATTCCGGTCCAGATCGATCCGGTACTCCAGATTGCCTTCCGCCACCATTCTGGTGCCTTCCTGCAGCTCCCTGGTGGGCCGATAGATAGAGAAATAAATCACTCCGGCGATCAGCAATATCGACATCCCCCCAATTAAAACCGCCAGACTGACCGCTTTATTGCGGGCTATAGTCACCGACTGGTCCAGGCTCCGCATGGACATCTGAACATCCAGGACCCCGAGTATGGTTTGATCCGGGTCGTGGGCATGACAGGCAGCGTTGGAACACTCCGGCTCATTTTCAATGGGGTTGATGAGACCGAGTACCCGGTACGCCTGATTCTTCCGGTAAATACGTGCTTTCTCCTGCATTGTCAGCTTCTGGATCGGCTGGTCTTCCGCATGACACGCATAACAGGCTTCGGCCTGCATGTCGACAGTAGTTCCGATCTCCTCTTCCTGGCTGGAGAACTTGATCTCACCCCGTTTATTGTAAATCCGCACCACCTCGACTCCCGGCTCCTGCCCGATGTAATTGATATTCTCGTGAGTGCGCTGGCGCTCATTCAGGAGCATATTGGTGTACAGGGTTCGCTTGATAATATCACTGGCCCGGGTGGCGCTCATTTTCACCTGGGATTCCAGAATCTGGGATTGATTCCGGGCAGAAAAGTATCCGTACACGGTGAACGCCAGAATAATCGTGCAGAGCAGAATAATGAAGAGCTTGAAACTCAGAGATGAAAAAATTGTCGAAAGGTTCGACAATTTCGATGACATAAGTTTCCCCAGTTCCGTTTCTCGTTCCGTATGACGTTTATTTTCTCAACAATGAAAATGATTTCTATTAATAACTGTTATATTTTTCATCACACCGGGAATTCTCGGACCTTTCTGGCATACAGAGAACTAATAGTGCAATATCTGTGCCTGAGCAATGTATTGCTGTGAATACAGGAGACTGCTCAATCTTTAGTAAAGGATAGGGTGCAAGATGGAATGGTTCTCTGGTGTTTCATAGAGATATCTGTCGAACCTGAACCTTGAGGATAATAATGTTTTTTAATCTATGTGTATCACATATCGCAGGAAGGTTTTAGAGCGGGGGTGAAGAGGCATATCAAAGAAGGAAGAATGGTGGAGGAAGAATGGAGAATGTGGAACCTCGAAGAAAACTGAGCAAAGATGGGAGGGACTTCTTCATTCTTCCTGCAATCTTCCGTCTCGTATAATGGTAAAATTCAATTACAAAAACTTGCAATGCGATTCTTCACGTGGAGAACCCTGTCGCAAAAACTTGTAATGCCATTATTCGCGTGGAGAACCCTGTTACAAAAAGTTGCAAGGCTATTCTACAATTGTAAAATCCTATTACAGAAAGTTGTAATGGGAGTCTGAATATCTGAAAGCCTCTCTTAGAAAGATGCAATAATACCATGTGTGTGTTCAGACAATGCTCAGTTCAGGATGACAATATCCCGGGTGAAGCGGGTGTGTTCGCACAGTCTTCATGGCATAGAATGCGAGCCTCTCACTGGCTGATGGATTCAAACACCGGATTGAAAAAGCAGGTCCGGTTGCCGGTATGGCAGGCGGAGCCCACCTGTTCCACCTGTACCAGCAGGGTGTCTTTGTCGCAGTCTGCCTGGATATCTTTCACATACTGGATGTGTCCGCTGGTTTCGCCCTTCCGCCACAATTGCTGGCGTGACCGGGAATAAAAGCAGGTCCGCCCTTCCTCCAGAGTGATCTCAAGACTTTCCCGATTCATGTAAGCAACCATAAGCACTTCGTTATTCTTCACATCCTGGACAACCGCAGGTATGAGCCCTCGATCATCAAACTTCAGTTCATCCAAGTCAGTCATGGTGTTTCCCTCACAGGTATGTGTTGTTGTTTCAGGTATCGTTTGAGCTGTTTGATTTGAATGGTGTCATAATGGAACACAGACGCTGCCAGCACGGCATCGGCTTTGCCGATGATGATCGCATCTCTGAAATGCGTTAATTCGCCGCCGCCTCCGGAAGCGATCACAGGCACCGGCACAGCTTCACTGATCCGTCTGGTGATTTCGACGTCGAAGCCCGCTCGGGTGCCGTCGCTGTCCATGCTGGTCAGCAGAATCTCCCCGGTGCCTGCGTGCACGGCTTCCAGCGCCCATTCGAATGCATCACGACCGGTGGGCTCTTTTCCTCCATAGATATACACTTCCCAGTGATCATCTTCGACGTGTTTGACATCCATTGCCAGCACGATACATTGGGATCCGTAGCGTTCCGCTCCCTGGTGAATCAGGTCTGGATTTTGCACAGCCGCCGTATTCACAGCCACTTTATCTGCCCCGTGTTTCAGGATTTCGTTCATATCCCCGACCGATTTGATCCCCCCGCCAATAGTAAACGGAATAAAGATTTGTCGAGCCACGCGGGCAGCCAGGTCCGCCACAATCTTGCGCTTCTGTTCCGAGGCGGTGATGTCCAGAAACACCAGTTCATCGGCGCCTTCCCGGTTGTACCGCTTCCCCAGTTCCACCGGATCACCGGCATCACGCAGTTGTTGAAACCGGGTGCCTTTCACCACCCGGCCGTCTTTAATATCCAGACAGGGAATAATTCGCTTGGTTAACATGCGCTTAGGCCTTGTTCAGGGCCTCAATAGCTTCTGCGACATCCAGACGCTTTTCATAAATTGCCCGGCCCACGATTACGCCGTCCACATTGGGAATCTCCGCCTGCTGCAATTTTCTTATATCAGAGAAATCCCGGATCCCGCCGGAGGCAGTAACCGCGGCGTTAACGGATCCAGCGAACCGTGTCAGTGCGTCCAGGTTTGGTCCTTCCAGCATTCCGTCGGTTTCGATGGCGGTGTACACGAACCGGCGAACGCCCATTGCAATCATCTTCCGGGCGAATATCACATCCGTTTCCGCTGAGACCGCCTGCCAGCCGTGGGTGGCCACGTTCCCGTCTCTGGCATCTATTCCAATGATTATATGCTCCGCGCCAAATTCCGCTATCGCAGCTTCCACCAGTTCGGGCTGTGTGACAGCCAAAGTGCCCAGGATGATCTGATGCACACCCAGATCCAGCCAGAACCGCATTCGTTCCAGGGATCGAATGCCCCCACCCAATTCGATTTTTGCCGGAACGGCCTCGAGAAGTTGTTCCACCACTCTCTCGTTGGAGGACGTGCCTTCGACAGCGCCATCAAGATCAATGACATGAATTTTGTGCGCTCCGGCAGCATCGAATTGCCGGGCAATCTCCACCGGCGAGGAACTATAGTCAATCTGGTGGTCGGGATCTCCCTGCAGCAGCCGAACGCAGGTCCCATCTCTGATATCAATGGCCGGGATTAATTGCATCGCGATCCTCCCTGGGAATGTTGAATGAAAAGATGCAGGAAGTGAGAAGTGAAACGTGAGAAGAGACAGTTGACGTTGAATATCGAGTATGGCAATATCAGTGTTCTTCCGTGTGTTTCGGAGTTTCATTCATTTCCTCTTTATTCTCTTGAGACCTTTGCGTTCTTTGAGCGGAAGGCTCTCCTCTGGAGCGGCTTTTGAGCCAGAGGCTCTCCTTCGGAGCGTTCTCTGCGTTTCCTGTATGAACATCGACTTACACTTTCTCCGCAAAATTCCGCAGGATCTGCAGACCCACATCCTGGCTTTTTTCCGGGTGGAACTGCATACCCCAGATGTTCCTCCGGTGCACAGCAGCACAAAATGCCTGTCCGTAATCACACAGAGCCAGGGCATCGCCCATATCCTCCGGCATGCAATAATAGGAGTGGACAAAATACACGTAGGGATCCTCCGGCAACTGTGCGGTTAGTGGTGCACTGCGAATATCGTATAATCTGTTCCAGCCCATATGGGGGATTTTCTGTACGCCTTCAAACCGTTTCACCTCCCCGGGGATCAAATTCAAACCTGTCCAGGTTCCGCCTTCATAACTGGTAGAAAACAACAACTGCATCCCCAGGCAGATACCCAGCAAGGGAGTGCCGTTTGTACTTTTTGCAATGAGAACGTCCTTCAATCCGGTTTCCTCCAGCCGCTGCATGGCTGGCCGGAATGCTCCGACTCCAGGAAGCAGAAGCTTCCCGGCATCCTGTATCTGAGCTCGTTCAGCAGTGACGCGGTGCGGGATACTTAGATATTCGCAGGCGTTCTGCAGACTGGCCAGGTTCCCCACTCCGTAATCAATAATGGTGATGGGTTCCATCTCCCTAAAGCACTCCCTTGGTGGAGGCCACATCTCCCGAAACTTCTGTGACGCTCTGTCTCAGCGCCCGGCCGAAGCCTTTGAACATGGCTTCTATTTGATGATGGTCATTCCCTGCCTCCAGGATATCGATATGCAGCGTCATCCGGGATCGACGAACCACGGCGCTAAAAAATTCTCTGACGTTTTCTGTGGACAAAGTGCCAATGCTTTCCCGCTGAAAAGACGCAGTATACTTCAAATAGGCCCGGCCGCTGATATCTATCACCACCCGGGCAAGCACTTCATCCATCGGCATCAAACAGGACCCGTATCGTACAATGCCCTGGTTCTCCCGGATTAACTGATCCAGTCCATCGCCCAGTACGATGCCCACATCTTCGACCGTATGGTGATCATCTACCTCGAGATCCCCTGTGGCGCTGACCTGTAATCCGAACTGTCCGTGAAA
This sequence comes from uncultured bacterium, assembly GCA_964413425.1. Lineage (GTDB taxonomy): Bacteria > Fidelibacterota > JAANXI01 > JAANXI01 > JAANXI01 > DATFLS01. The sequence goes on along the minus strand of CAYPST010000005.1, from coordinate 72,386 downwards.
CGCAAACAGTTCCAGCATGTGGTTAAGAAACGGCACTCCCGTGTCGATATCTGCCTCGCCTGCCCCATCCAGGTTCAGTTCCACCCGGATGTTGGTTTCGTTGGTGTTCCGCTCCGCCACCGTTTTTCTCATGGCTGCCTCCTGCTCGAATTCAGATTATGTTCGCATAAGGATTGCAAAAAGTCGTTCACGTCTTGATATAACATCACCCGATCGCTGAACGGTTGTTCCCCGATTTGCACAAAATAAGCGGCAGGCACCGGATATCGATCTTGAAACGTGAAAATATATATGAAACACCAAACACCACCGAATAACACTGATAATTGGTATCCTGCTATTTTCGTGTTCAATAATGCCTCCCATGTTCTTCTCACTTCTCACTTTTCACTTCTCACTTTTCACGTTTCACTTCTCACTTTTCACTTCTCACTTTTCACTTCTCACTTTTCACGTTTCACTTCTCAACAATTGTTGTGTTTCCCGACAGCAGCTCTGAGAGAGATTGGACTAGCCGGGTATTTTCTTCTTCAGTTCCCACGCTGAGACGGAGATGATTCCCCAGCCCCGGATAGTAGGACACATCCCTGGCCAGAATCTTCTTCTCCATGAGCCGGTTGTACAGCCAGGTGCTGTCAACACCGGGACGGATGAGAAAGAAGTTCGCCTGCGACGGATACACCTCCAGTTCGAGAAACTGCTGCAATTGCTCATAGAGCCAATCACGCTGCAGCACTATATCGGTGATGATCGCCTGCAGTGTCTCTTTTTCTTCCAGCAGAATCTCCACGGCCGTTTCCGTGAATCCGTTCAGATTATACGGCAACAGTACCTTATAAATCTCTGCGGCCATTTCGGGGTGGGCGATTCCGTATCCGAATCGTCCGAAGGCAAACGCGAACGCCTTGGAAAACGTCCGGGTCAGGAGCAGGTTCGGGTACTCGTCAAGCAGGGGCAGAAAATCCTGGGTGCTGAAATCTCTGTAGGCTTCATCCACCAGGATGAATCCGTTGCCGGTTTCCAGTAATTCTCTCAACTGCGACTCTTCCAGCACGCTGCCGGTAGGATTGTTCGGTGAACACAAGATAGTGAGCGCCACATTAAATTTGGATACCGCCCGCTTGAGCAGATCCATTTGGAAGGTGAAATCCTCAGTGAGTGGCACCGTAATGACCTCTGCTCCCATGATTTCGCCGTAATGTTTATACAGGGTGAAGGTCGGTTCTATGGTCACCATCCGTTTCCCCGGTTCCAGCAAGGCATTCATAATCGCCAGCATCACTTCATTGGATCCGTTGCCTACCATCAGAGCGTCTCCCGAGACACCCAGAGATGCCCCCAGGCGATTCCGGAGCTCCCTTGAACCAAGCCGGGGATAGCGGTTCCACTGCCGGGCACCAATCGCTGCCAGAATCGTTTGTTTGAGAGCATCGGGTAAGTCGAATGGGTTCTCGTTCTGGTTGACTTTGACCTCGTACCCGATTTTGGGCAATGTGTAGAGTTTCTGCTTCCGAACCGGTTCCTTCACCAGCTGGAGTGGGTCTGCAATGTCCACCTTACCTCCCTTCTTTTTTCAGCCGGACGGCAACTGATCGGGCATGAGCTTCCAGGCCTTCCAGGCGGGCAAACGCCATGATATTTTCCCCATCTCTGGCGAGGCGATCCCGGCTGTATTCTACCACGGAAGTCCACCGGAGAAAATCCCGGACGGATAAGGCGGATGCATACCGGGCTGCCCCGGCGGTCGGAAGGATATGATTGGTGCCTGCCCAGTAATCCCCGACCGGTTCGGGCGTATATTTGCCAAGGAAAACACAGCCGGCCTTGTGTATTTTCCCGAGAGCCGATTCAGGGTCTGTGAGCTGGAGCTCCAGATGTTCCGGTGCTATTTGATTTGCCAGCCGGATACCCTCTTTTAGAGAAGCGACGTTGACCAGTCCTCCCTGCGATGCTAGCGACTCCCCGGCGATCTCCCATCGAGGAAGCGATTCCAGCTGTTTCCCCAGTTCCGATTCGGTTGCCTCCAGCAGATGCCGGACCGGTGTAATGAGAATCGCCCGGGCCTGGGGATCATGCTCTGCCTGTGACAGCAAATCCGCCGCCAGATCGGCGGGATCTGCCGAATCATCCGCCAGCACCACAATCTCGCTGGGTCCGGCCAAAGACTCAATCCCGACCTGTCCGAATACCTGTCGTTTCGCTTCATTCACATACTGGTTCCCGGGACCGGTGATTTTATCCACCGCTCGCATTGATTCGGTCCCGTAGGCCAGGGCTGCTACCGCCTGTGCTCCACCGATTGCATACACTTCATCGACGTCCAATAATTGGGCCGCAGCCAGTACCAACCTGTTGACCTGCCCCGTTTCCCCGGACGGTGGAGATACCAGGGCAATTTCCCGGACGCCTGCTACCTGAGCCGGGATAACATTCATCAGCACTGAGGAGGGATAGGCGGCAGTTCCGCCCGGCACATACACGCCCACTCGCTCCAGAGGGGTCATTCGCTGCCCGACCGTGGCATCTTCCTGATCCAGATTCCAAGACGTGCAGTCCTCCAGTTCCCGCTCATGGAACCTCCGAATATTCCGGGCGGCCTGTTTGCACAGATCCAGGATGTGTTCGTCCACTGTTTCGGTCTGGTCCCATTCGGGCGGTTCGACCGCCGGTGCGATCCGATCCACTCCGTCAAATCTATGAGTAAACTCCAGTACCGCACGATCACCCTCTTCCCGAACGGTCCGAATAATCTCTCTGACAGTTCGAGAAAGTTCTTCACCGAAGACATTCACCTGCCGAAACTGCTTCAGGAAGGCCTCTGCAGAATTATAAATTGGTATATTCATAACAGCACCCTGTTAATAAATTACTTTATTCAGCGGATACTCAATAACATCCGTGGCACCATGCTCCTTTAATGTGGGAATAAATTCCCGAACGATATCTTCGTTGACAATGATTTCCAGGGCCACCCAGTTGCTGTCGGTCAACGGCGACATAGTCGGCTGCTTCATCGCCGGGAGAATAGACTGCAGATCCTCCACTTTTTCCCGTTCGATGTTGAACTTTATCCCGACCTTTTCCTCGGCATTGATTGCTCCCTGCAGCAGCATAGCCATGTTCTCGATCTTCTTTTCCTTTTCGGGGTCTTCATAACTCCGTTTGTTTGCGATTAAACGGGTTGTGGATTCAATAACCGTGTCAACGATTCGCAAGCCATTGGCTCGCAAAGAGCTTCCGGTTTCAGTCAGTTCCACAATGGCATCGACCAGATTCGGTGCCTTCACCTCGGTGGCACCCCAGGAGAATTCCACATCGGCTTCCACATTGTTTTTTGCCAGATATTTCTTTGTTAAATTCACCACTTCCGTGGCAATTCGTTTGCCATCCAGATCCTGAACCGATTGGATTGCAGACTCATTCGGCACTGCCAGGACCCACCGCACAGGAGCAAAACTACTCTTCGCGTAGACCAATTCGCTCACCTCAATTACCTCTGCATTATTCTCTTCAATCCAATCCTTTCCCGTAAGTCCCGCATCCAGCACCCCATCTTCCACGTAGATTGCCATTTCCTGGGCCCGGATTAGCATCGCCTCAATCGTCTCGTCGTCACAGGTCGGGAAATAACTCCGGTCGCCGACAGAAAACTTGAATCCTGCCATACGCATCAAGGCAAACGTCGATTCCTGCAAACTGCCTTTGGGCAAACCGAATTTCAATATCATCTATGCCTCCGCTTCACTTACATATTGTACATTAACATTACCGCATAAATTGCTGTTTTATACCGGGTGAGAGTGCCGGACCAAAAGCGGGAAAAATGGGGAGATATAAAATGCCCCAGGCTCTTGGTGAGCACTCACCTTTCACCCGGGGATATGTTTTCTACGAAAACATCACCTCACCGGCGCTCAAGGTGACGGATCACCTTAGTCCAATGGTAATGGTGATGCTGCTGCTTCGTATTTAATATACTTGTTGATATCATGTGCGAAAAGTATACCTATTCCCGATGTGTTTGTCAAGGTGTAATATGAGGAAACGGCATCACTTGTCGTTTGAGAGCACTTACCTGATTGGCATAGCCGGATTGCCCTTATTCATGAGAGTGTTTAGAAAATATGGTTCTGATACAAGAAGCTGAACCTGACTTATTTTTATGATGTAGAGAACACATCTTCACAGTGTATTGCGAGGTTTGGGCAGTGATATTTTCTAGTTTCTTTGTCCCAGAGGGATCTCTTCGAGGCGTTCTTTGTCCCGAAGGTCCAAGGGACTCCTTCGGAGCATCCCTTCGGGGCGAGGCGTTTTCTAAATAGACTCATTCATGCACACCGGTGGTCTCCATTTTGGTCGACCACCGGTGCTGTAAAAATTACGATCGGGAATTGAGCAGGCGGATTTATCTGAGGGCGAAGATCTCTTTGACCAGATTTTTATACGCCTCCCTCCCGAGAATATGCTCCAGGTTCAATTCGGTTTCTCCTCCGTCTGCCATGGTCACTCCCAATGCACCGACCGCTGTTTTTGAAAGCATATCGCGAAGATATTCCTTGATGAGATGTATTTTCCGCACATACAATCGTAACATATCTTCGCCCCGGCATATATCCTCGATTGATTGCACCTTTTCTGCAGGGTGCATCTTGAATATCCAATTGTCTCGGTTAGGATACTCCTGCTCCAATTGGGTGATATGCTGGTTATTTAATGCAACCACCTCACCGCTGAATGGAGCATGGAGCGGAATGGTTAATTCATCCCGGACAATCAATCCGCAGTATTGATGTCGTTTTAATTGATGATGGGGCTCCGGTGGAACCATCTTTGATATGGGATGCAGAATTTTCAGCACGTTCGTATCGATGCCGACCACGACGTGTTCCTTCTCCGGATACATCCAGAAGTGGGACGGGCTATAACATCGATCCAGGTAAATTTTACTGCCGGCAATAATCTGGGAAAGCCAATGATTTACCTGTTCCTCGACGGCTCGACCATGTTCGGACTGTTCTTCAGGGGAAGAGAACGACGAAGCGAATTGTTCGCCTTGTAATGAATATTTGCCTCCGCTTTGCAGAACTCTGTGCAACTCACAGTGCTCACAGTCGTACTGGCGGTCACAGAGTTTATAACAAAGCACCCCCGCCATCATCCAGACACATGGCAGCATTCGCTGCTCACTCTGCCCGGCGTTCTGCTTCTGATCGTTCACGGCTTCTATCCCTATGATTTTGGGTTGGTCTGGTTCAATTTATTGTGATTCCATAAAGGCCGCTTTGGGCTTCACTGTAACTTTCACCTGTTTTCTGGCAGCCGCCGGCAATGGCTGGACCTCTTCGTAGATCGGAAAGTTCTTCGCGATGAACCGGAACGCGGCAAATCCCAGTGCTACAAGCATGAGTGTAACAGCCACCTCGTAAAACGACGGATAATAGAATTCACCGGCTGCTCGCTGGAAGCCGGTGATGGTGACGTTCATCCGATTCATGACAAAACCAACCACCACCATGGCAACACTCCAGAACAGGGCGGTTTGATTCCGTCGAATTTTCGGAATTGCGAGTAATAGCATGGGAATAATAACTCCGCCCCCAATTTCCAGCCAGAACATCAATGTCTCATAGGTGGGTTGTACCAGATACGCCCATGCATCCCGTCGGCCAAAATCAATGACGCGTAACACCAGATAGAGCATCATCACGAATGCTGCCGCTCTCGCCAGTTCCATGAGCAGCGGTTTTTCCAGCGGTTTGTTAAAAGCCCGGGTACTCAAATTCGCCTCAAATATCACCATGGCGAATCCGACCATCACCGCCGAAATAAAGAAAAACACAGGTAATAACGGACTGTACCACAGGGGATGGAGCTTGGCGGGCGCAATAAGAAACAGTGAACCCAGCGATGATTGATGAAGCGTGGACAGAATCACTCCCAGAATTACCAGCGGAATCGTAATGCTTTTAATAATCTTCAAGGGTTTCCGCATCCGGAACTTTTCAAAAACCACGGGACTGAACTCCAAAGCCAGGACCGCTGTATACAACATCACACACCAGGCCACCTCAAACATCACCGAATGCGGATTCCACATAATCACCGGGTGCCAGACATTCCACGGTTTCCCCAGATCAAAGAGTAAACCGACGATGACCAGCAGATATCCCAGAAACGCCGTGAGAATCGCCGGCCGGATGATGGGTTTGAATTGCTTGATGTTGAAGACATAGACTACCGCAGCCAGCGTAAATCCACCGGCTGCCAGTCCGACACCACAGAGCACATCAAATCCAATCCATAACCCCCAGGGAAAGTTATCGTTCAAATTGGTGGCGGCTCCTAATCCCTGGGTAAATCGCAGATATGCGGCATACAATCCGACTAGGATAACCAGAAAGAATACGGTTTTCCAGAAGGTTAATTTACCAATGTATTTCTGTACCATTTGTTTTACTGACATTACTCATCCTCCTCTCTCTTGGCTGCGCCCGACAGGGTCTCATTATCGATCTCTATCCGCCGGTTTACGATCCACCACAATCCGTAGAGGAATACGCCGCCGAATATCACCACATTCGGTATTTCCTTCTGGGCCTGCCATGTATAGCTCGGAAAGGCTTTCTGGTATCCCTCACCTTCCGGCAATCCCAGCTCGGTGAATGGAATGCTGGAAAGGAACAGGACCGAGGTGCCGCCAGCTTCTGTTTCTCCATACACATGCGGATAGTAGAGGTCCGGATTCTCTTCAATTCGGCGATGAGCTTCAGCCAGGAGTTCATCCCGCTTCCCGAACTGCGTGGCTCCGGTGGGACAGATATCCGCACAGGCCGGGATTTCCCCTTCCTGAATCCGATCATAGCACATGATACACTTCGATACCACCGGATTCGGACTGGACCACTGATACTTCGGGACATTGAATGGACAGGCAACCATGCAGTACCGGCAGCCCATACACTTCTGCGCCTCATAGACTACCGGACCTTCTTCCGTTTTTTGCAGCGCGGCCACCGGACACACCGAGACACAGGCCGGCTCTTCACAGTGCATGCACATGCGTCGGTAATACGTGTCCTGGACACTTTTGACAACCGTATAATTCTGAGCGGAAAGTTTGTATTGGTCGTTTTCGGGTAAACCATTCTTTTCCTGGCACGCGTACATGCATCCTTCGCACCCGATGCATTTGGTCGTATCAAACAAAATTCCATATGACATGTATGGCCTCCAGAGTAGGTAATTGAGAATGACAGTGATTATCGAACAAACTTGGCAGCAAACTCATTCCATGCCTGCTCGTCAAGTTCCGCCAGGATACCCATGGGAACATCACCACCATCTGCCAGGGTCATCCCTACTTCGGTGGGAGCGGCTTTCTCAAAGATAAAGGACTTGATCTGCCGATACTGTTCATTCATCCATTCGTCCGCATCTTCCGAGTATTGCCAGTTTTGCATCTCTGCGGTGACATTCTTCGGCCGAATTTTGTATAACCAGCTCATATTCAAGTGCTCCCAATCAGTCTCACCCAGCAACGCCTGGTTATAATCGGTTATCTCACCCGCTACCGGCGATTTAATAGTCATATACCGGCCGTTCTTACGCACCCGCAACAGGGGATCATCCTTTTCGATAAGTTCTTTGTTTTGCATCAACTCCACCTCATACGGCGGACCAATCAGCCCTAATATCAACGGATGCAATCCCACTTTGATCGATCCGTCATCCTGGACCTTTGTCCAGGTAAAAGACGACTGCAAAAAAACCCCGGCAGGGATGTTTTGCATCGTTTTGGTCAGAGGAATCAACTCCCCAATGGAGATTTCTTCCCCTTTCTTCTGCTGCTGTCGTGGCCGAATGATGAAATAATCAATTGCCAGCAAACCAAGGATTGTCAATGCCACAAAAATGACGACCATGATAATCTCCTTCTTCGTTTTAATTGAGATCCGATGCTCTTTTCTCGCACATCATTTTCTCGTTATGCGCCCTTCCCCTTCGTTTTTCCACTCCATATAGAAACAAGTTGTATGCCAGATAGAAATACAGGACTATTTGAATGCTCTCTAAGTCACTGGAATTACAGCATATTACTGTCATTAAAATATATGTTCTCCTTCCGTAGGATCAACTTCGCCTGAGCTGATATTTTCAACACCACAATTACTGCCAGATTTGTAATTGTCCCTATAATCCTGTAATATCAGCATTTTGCTATCCGTTGAAATTTTCAACATGAACTGCTGTATAAATCAACAACGGTCCGGACAAAGATGATTGTTGTTTTTTTTAACGCATTCTGGCACGCCTTCTTTAAGAGAAATTTCTCTTTCCGCTTTCAACCCGGGATCCTGATGATTGCAAACTTCCGGCTTATTGTCTAATTTTCCTCCAATATTGGTGCAATTGGCGCGACCAGGGAATATCTGATGGAAACAACTGATTCCCACCAAATAACAAACTGATTCGAGAGGATTTCTATGCAAGGGAATGTCCTGCTAAGAAATTGTACACTCTATGATGATCCGGAGCAACCTCCGATGAATATCTCAATAGAAGATGGTGTTATCAAAAGTATCAAAGAACATGTGGCTGAAAACGCCGGGGATACCATTATCGATGTGGATGGACGCCTCGTCACCCCCGGATTTATCGACCTTCACATCCACGGGGCAGGGGGTGTGGAAGTGATACGTGCGGATGAACAGCGGATCTCCGAGATGTCGCAAGCACTTGCCCGGATGGGAACAACAGGCTTCCTGGTTACATCGGTGGTGGTACCGAGGACAATTCACGATTATCTGCCCCCCTGGGTAAATGCTGTGAATCGTGATCGAGGTGGTGCGCAGATCCTGGGCATCCATCTGGAAGGACCATTCGTGAATCCGCAAAAACTGGGGGGAATGCAGGACGACTGGCACAGCAAACCGTCCCGGCAGGCGCTGCAAGAACTGCTGGAATTGACGAACGGAACCCTGAAAATGATGACGATTGCTCCGGAAGTTTCCCCGGATTTTCCCATTATTCAGGTGTTACTTGAGGCTGATGTTGTCCCGGCGTTAGGTCATACGAATGCCACTTACCAACAGACCCGGCAGTATCTGGACGCCGGCATCACCCACATTACCCACCTCTATAACGCCATGCCCTCCCTTCATCACCGGGAACCGGGACCGCTGCTGGCGATCTTCGAGTCGGACCAGGTTACCGCGCAGCTCATCTGCGACGGTCGACATGTCAGTCCCGACATCCTCCGGTGGACGTACCGGCAGCTGGGGCCGGATCGGTGTATTTGCATCACCGATGGCATGGAAGCCGTCGGACAACCGGAAGGGAGATACTTATATAACGGCGTTGAATATGAGGTGAAAAACGGAACAGCCTATTATCTGAATGGCACTCTTATCGGCACTGCGCTGCCGCTGGCCCAAATGGCGTTGAATTTTCACCGGTATACCGATTGCACGCTGAAAACGGCGATCCATGCTGGAACGCTGAACCCGGCCAGAGTGCTTGGAATCGAGGAGAAGAAAGGCACCCTCGAACCCGGGAAAGATGCTGATATCGTGGTCTTTGACAGGGACGATTCTGTGTGGGCCACTCTCGTATCCGGATCGGTGGTCTATCAGAAGTGATCGGTATTTGCTCTTCTCTCTAAAAATGAGGTGCGAATCCGGAATGCAGACTGATCTCCCTGGTAGTGCTTAGTAACGCAACGTTCCTGTGCTTCCGGAGATATCATCTGTAATCATGAGATCACCTGGGCGGATAACATGGAATGGGGAGCGGCGGAATTATATAAAATCACCGAG
>CAYPST010000005.1:0-62561 GCA_964413425.1 uncultured bacterium | reverse complement strand
CCGCCAGTACCTGGATGACGCGAAACGCTTTGCCACCCTGGCTGCCACGGATTCCTGGATGGGAGCCGATACTGCCCGGCACTACGAGTATTACCCGTTTATGAACCTGGGACACTTTGCGCTCTATCCCCTGGTTGAAACATCATTCCAGGATACGCTGGCGGGATATTATCGCACCCAACTCCAGGCACTGCTGGACCGGGCGGAGCGAAATCCCTATCGCATAGGCTATCCGTTTATCTGGTGCTCAAATAATCTGGCAGCAGCCCTCATCACCCAGGCACTTCTGTACGAACACATGACCGGAGACACCACCTATCATCAGATGGCAACAGAAGCGCGAGACTGGCTCTTCGGCAGAAATCCCTGGGGTGTCAGCCAGTTCATCGGCATTCCCGAAGAAGGCGGTATCACTCCCGCAGATCCCCATGCATCCATCCCTTATCTCACCGGGAAGGAAATCACCGGCGGTCTGAACGACGGCCCGCTCTATACATCAACCTATATGAAACATCATATCCAGCTGACCGAACCAGACGAATATGCCGCGTTTCAGTCCTCTCTGGTCGTATATCACGACGATCTGGGTGACTACTCCACCAACGAACCGACCCTGGACGGCACCGCGGAAACCCTCTTCTGGCTGGCATTTTTCGACTTGATCAGGTGATCTGCCTCCCCATAAAATCACGTAATCCAGGCCGCAACTCCGTCTCCTTTTTTCCAGGGAAAGAATTGTGATTCCGGCGGCGTGGATTCAGAATACCCGCTTCACTGTTCTCAAAGTCCGGGCTCGAAATGCATTATAGTCCTGCTCTCCGGGAATCAGGCTGTTAATTTTCACCATTCCGGATTCGTGGATAAATCTCCCGTCGCCAAGATACATTCCGACGTGGGCAATTTGATCGGAGGAGGACCCAAAAAAGAGCAAATCACCGGCACGCAGGCTGGCGAAGGAATCCGAAGTATCCACAACCGCTCCTATACTTACCTGCATGTTCGCATCTCTGGGGAGTTCGACGCCGTTCATCTTATACAGCGTTTGAGTGAAACCGCTGCAATCAAAACCCTTCGTGGATGTGCCGCCCCAGAGATAGGGAATGCCGAGCATCAGTTTGGCCATATGTACCAACCGCTCCGGCTCAGGAGTTAAGGAGCGAAATTGCTCCAACTCCATCAGTTCTTCCTGGAGAACAAATCCTGTGCGGCCATCCGGTAATTGTATTTTTACCCAGGGATGCTGGGCCATCATACGCCGTACTCTGGAGGACAGTACGATGTCAGAGACCGGGTAGCTACTCCGGTCCGGTTCCTGGTGGACTGTTCCGTATATCCGTGTGTAAACTCCCAGTGGCGCTTTCAGCCAGTTGTGCACTATCGAGTCAGAGCCCAAATGCACAGAGGACTTTGAAAGCCAGCCGAGGTAGTCATCTTCCAGCCGGCAGTAAAAGAATCCTTCCTCCTCCTTGAGGAGTTGCACGGTGGAACCGAGCACAACCTGCGTAATTAACTCGGCCTGATGCGACGGATTCCTGCGCACGTGCGCCAGTCCCGTTCGAATAATTCCGGCTGTTTTCTCTCCAAGGAACGGATCCGGTAAAACCGTTACTGAATCGTGGATCTCATATCTGGGAAGTTGCTCGGCAAGCGAGGCGATCAGCTCCCTGACACCTGTCTGTGAAGTGGTCTCACCGGTTAAAATACAGGTGTTGTTCTCAATGGAAAAAGAGAGGTTCCAGACCTCTGTCCGGCTATCCGGAGCATATTCTCTTTGATACTCCCCGATGATCTGTCGTACCTGCCGATCCAGTGGTTCGGCACACGAAAACGCCAGGAGAGCAGATGCGATAATAATTTCTATTATCCGAAGTATTTTGTGGTTATCCATGTTCATCTGGGTTGAGATCTCGCCGTTAATAGTTAAACATATTTTAAATTGATACGAACTGGGGCATCAGTGATTGTTCTGCGCCTACCCAGTATGTGATGAAGTATTCTTCTTTTTCATCCCATCTCCTGTATAATCAGTTTGCAGGTACCTCCGCATGCCCTTTCCTGATGCATAACTACTGACCCTAAAATCCTATGAGCAGATAATGTGCACCAGCCGCTACAGCAACCTGGACAGTGAAATTATCAATGCCGTGGGTACTGACTGATTCTATAATTGTCGCAAGAACACCGCACAGTGCAGCTGCCCTCAGGGCAATAGCCCATGGAATAGCAGTAATCCAAAGCGCGAGAAATGCCGCGAGTGCTCCGACAACTAACACTGAGATGGATCCTTCAATGGTCCTGATGGCGGGCACTCCAGCAAGAGATGGTATGTTGTAGGTGTGCCTGCCCCATTTTCGTCCCACGGGTTCGGCGATGGCATCTCCCCAACCGCTTACCAGATACCCGACATGGGCAAATTGAGGAAAAAGAATATTCGATGTCACACCCCCTAATGCCGTGGTGAACAGCGGGACCAGAATAAATAATGTCTGATGCGGACTGTCTTCGGGACGAGCCACGGCCTCATAAAACGGATAGCCTTCTCCCCGCAACACACCATAGAGAACATAACAGGAGACAATAACTCCATATAGTGCTACCAGGGAAAGTTGTCCAAAGATATGTAACACCCCGGCCATGGTGAAGATCAGAAAGTGAAACACTTTTCGCGAATAGGCCACTGCCAGGTTCACTTTTCCATGCAGGATTCCGGCTACCCAACCAGCCATCCAGGTAAACAGCAGCAGCGGGAGTGTGAAGATTCCTATCTGTTGCATTGAGGGCAGTGCCTCGAGTAAAAATCCATCGATGGCACCAGGGATGGAATTGAAGAAACTTATAATCACCATAAAATGTATTGCTTACTCCGTATAATACATCAAGTTAGATAAGATCATTATGTAAGTGTAAGAAAACCAACATAATGAAAAGGCCATCGCTGGTGGTGCTCTAGCTGGAGAGTATTTGCATCAAGACGCTCCTCCGGTAGCTTCGGGATCTCCGACATGGTGGTTGTATGGGCAGAAGCGACCCATGGCGTTTTTCAATCGGCCGGTCTCCGGTTAGTCTAAGCTGCTGCATTTTAGTGGCCCCGGGAGATGTCGAGGGCCGGCAACGATTTCTTCGGGTTAGACAACCGGATGACCAAATTGTATCACTTCCCGGATTCCAGGCGCCGGAATTACCGTGAAAGAATTGACGACGGATATCGGCCAATTCTGTGCCCGAGCGTATTCCTGCATTCAGGCCATTTCCGATTCCACATCCTGATTGGCATAAGCCCGCCGTAAAATCTCCGAGACTTCCGGCCGGGTGAATTCCACGGGGAGGTCTTCTCCGTGTCGTAACTTTTCACGTACTTTAGTACCACTGAGGAAAACATGGTGTTCCGCCGTATGAGGACACGTTTTATTCGAGGCCATTGCCTGGCATTTTTTACAGTAAAAGGCATGCTCGAAAAACAATGGCATGATTCCGATGTCATCCGGTTTGAACTCGGAAAAAATCAGCTGGGCATCATATGTCCCATAGTAATCTCCGACACCTGCGTGATCGCGGCCAACAATGAAATGCGTGCAGCCATAGTTTTTTCGCACAAGCGCATGAAAAACCGCTTCACGGGGTCCGGCATACCGCATGGCTGCGGGAAATACGCTGATCTGGGTCCGCTCTCTGGGATAGTATTTTTCCGTAATGATTTCATAGCACTCCATCCGAACGGAAGCAGGAACATCATCCCCTTTCGTTTCACCCACCAGCGGATGTATCAGTAATCCATCCACCAGTTCGAGGGCGCATTTCTGAAGATATTCATGGGCGCGATGTATCGGATTTCTGGTCTGGAATGCGACCACCTGGTGCCATCCTTTATCCTCAAATATTTTCCGTAATTGTTCCGGAGTCGCCCGGTACTTTTTGAAGGTGTCATGCGGAATCTCTTCGAACAGCCATACATCGCCTCCCACCAGATATTCACGCTGATCATACAACGCCCGAACACCGGGATGGTGCTGATCCGTGGTGCGAAATACTTTTGCCGCTTCCACCTGTTTCTCATAGGGATAGATGTCACCAATATTGATAATTCCCACTTGCCGGCCAGTTTGTTCATCAACCAAAACAGCCTTCTCACTGTCCAGTAATTCTGATTGCTTCTCCTTATCGATTGAAAGGGTGACAGGCAGTGACCACACTTGGCCTGAATTTAACCGCATTTCATCAATGCATCGCTGGTAATCCGCACGGTTCATAAAGCCGGTTAACGGGCTCATGGCTCCGATTCCAATCATTTCCAGATCGGACATCTCCCGGGCATCCAGAAACACTTTCGGCAGGGATCGACTGGCTTGTAGTTCCTGTTCGACTCGTTCCGCTGAAATAATCCGATTCACCAGAGTTCCGCCGTGTGGTTCGATGGGACTCACAATCTCTCCTTTTTGTCTGTCATTAATTTTATTTCCCAAAATCATGGAATTTATGAGAACTTATGCAGGCTTGCAAGCGGTGGTTTACTTTGCCCGGTTACCCCCGGATATCTACACCTGTATTTCCGGTCAATAAAAATCAGCGGGGTAAGCGAATTGCTGCACACTCATGGGCTTTCGCCGCGCTCTGGTTATCGATGGTAATGGAGCTGATTTCACTTGATGAGCTGGCGCACACAACGACGACTGCAAAGCCAGGTCACGGCTTATAGAAGTCGATGTCAGGAGAAACTTTTGTAAACATCTCTTGCCCACAAAAATATTTATGACTATTAAGTTAACTCAGTTTGTAGAGAAGACACCGGCCGGGAAAAGGTCGTGGAGTGGAATCTGGGAGGGAAGGATCACGGTCAGGAGACAACAACCTCTCCCTCGGTCCCTCTCCTTCAGAAGGAGAGGGATGACCACCTCACTCCCCACCTGGAAAAGGCACCTGAGCAGATTTAATAGTCGTAAAAATTTTGGAGAATTTGCTTGTCGACACACGGTAAACAGAGGATAGAGACATTTCACGGAAGCTGTGTGAAAACAAGAAGTCAGCCCGGGAATGTGTCAATGCTTTCTCACACAGCCTCCATGATTCGGCATCAACATTGGAACGCTGCTTCCCCGTCCCGACGGGAGCTGTCCGAGGAAGGGATCCTGTCGGGACTGTTTCTTAAACACGCCCAGTATTCGGAAAGGGGGTGAGTTGACTAATCTTCGGTTTCCTCCCACTCTGCCAGACAACTTTCGTAGGCGGCAATGGTAGCGGAAATGGTGATGGCATGCCTGGCGCCCCTGCCACACCAATCATTGCCCTGATCGATATAGGCGTTCCTGAGTATGCCCTGTAATTCTTCTTTGGAAAATCTGGGGTCCGACTGTTGCCGTTCTGCCACATACTGCCGCGTTTTCCGGTATATCTCCCGATAGGTTTTTTCTCTCCAGCTCACCTCGGTCATTAATGAACCCCTCCGAATCCAGGCACGACAGTTTTCCGGAGCATCCGTATCAAAATCTCACGGTTGTTCTTCGATATTAATCGTACTGGGCACCACCCAGGAAAACCGGAACCCCTGTCTCTGAGCCTGTTGCTTGAGCTGTTCCGCAGCATTCCGTGTCTGGCAATCTCCAATTTGTATTTTATAATTCGGCGAGTCGTAAACCCAATACGTGTTTGCCTCCCCTGCAAACATTTCCCGGACTTTCGACAACAGGCTATCGGCCTCCTGATAATTCGGCGTCAGAACCAGCTGTACGCGATACCCCCTTTGTTGTCCGTCAGATTCCTGCTGAAGCGGTTTTAATCCGGTCGTATCGGAGGCAATCTGTCGGGCCACTTCCTGTTGAGAATGTTCTTTGAACAACGTGGACTTCGGCTCCTTCAGTTTTAACGGATCAAAACTCTCATCATACTGTGTCTGCTCCTGGGACACCCCGAAATTTGAAATCATAGTTACCAATATCAAAAAGAGAAATGCTATCCCGAGCGTATATGGTATGTGTCGCATTTCATCCCTTTCTTGTATTGTTAAATTATGCCAACCGAATCAGAATATATCCAACCTTCTTTATTATCAAGTAACTTTATTTTATACCATTGATATTGTGAATCTTCAACTTCCACCTTTGTGCCTTCGTGTATTATGAAAACTTCTGTGCTCATCTCCTGGGGAGCAGCGCGTGCGCTGACCTCCTCCTGTAGTACGATCCCATAGGTTTGTTGCTTTGCTTCCAAAGTTCTTGAGAGCAACAGAGGAGTCACCAGAAGTAAAAATACACCCCACATGGCCAGAGTTACGCCGAGTATTTTTTGTATTCGTTGGTGGTCCAAGATACGCCAGACGACAAAAATCAGGCTTCCGGCAAAGAACAAAAAGAGGGTGCCCCAGGCAAGTTCATTCAGATTCAATAAATATTTCGCTCCGTTAAATATTCGCATAAACAGTGACTGTTCCGGAGGCGTAATGCGATCCTGAACCCGCAATTTCGCTACTTCCAAATTGAAGTTGATGTCTCCATCTCTGGGATCCAGGCGTTTTGCCTTTTCGTAATGCAGGATGGCCTCTCCGATTTCTCCCATTTTAAAATAAGCATTACCAAGGTTATAATGCACAGGGGCATTTTCGTAGCCCTGGTGCAGCACCTGCTGATACAGTTGTACCGCCTCCCGGTGCTCACCGGCATCGTATCGCTGTTGTGCCTGGGTAAACAGCGTTTCCGGGGCTTGTCCCACAGCGACGCCTGACAGACTCAGCAATGATACAATCAGGAGCAGTACCCTGGAGGTCATAAGTATTTATCAAGTTCTTTGATTAGATGACGCGCCGTTCCACCCAGATTATTCGACTGGGTTTGATGATGGGCATTCGGTGAAAAACGTCCGGCATCACAGGTATTTAAAAAGTTGTTTATCTCCTGAACAGTGCTGTCAGGAACGGACTGCTGCTGTAAATAGCCCATAATCTCTTCGGTATTCAGAGCATTTTCTCTGAGATTCCCTTTATCTCCGATAAACCCCAGAACTGCCCTGGCGAGCAGGCTGTAATAAGTCGAGGCATCCTTGTGCTGGTGAGCCTGTTTTAGATATTTGTTTGCCCGTTTCATCGCATTTTTTCTGCGGAGATAGGTAACGTTTTTCCCCCATCGCTCATACCAATATTGATAGCCAAGGGTGCCCCCAATCAACCCGAGCCCCAGCAGAAATATCGTATAGAAACCCCAGCTGGTATAATATACCTGATCCACTGGCTGCAGCCGGCCCAGATCTGTTTTCAAGTAACGTATATCCTGATTTAACAGTCTGACTTCCTCCCGCGAGAAACCGGATTCAACCATCCGGGCCAACCGGTCCACGGGTGAGACTGTGAGGATTCGCTCTCCCGTTTCCAGGGTATGGAATGTTTTGGTTTCCGGATTAAAATAACTGAAAGGAATCGACGGAATTCGCATGGTGCCGTCCAGCCGCGGAACAAATACATATTGGTATTTCACCTCGCCTGTCAAGATTCCGTTGCGGAACCGGATATCCTTCTCAATTTCCGGTTCAAACATATCCAGCCCGTCCGGCGGATCAAATGCCGGAATATTCACCATCGGGAGATTTCCGCTCCCCTTGATGGTGATGTTCATTCCTACCGCTTCATCGACGCGAGCCGCCGTGGTGTCCAGCGAAGCAGACAACCCGAATTCTCCCACCGCCCCGTTAAAGGAGAGCGGGCGGCCTTCGGTGGGGATGGGCTGCACATCGATGGTGATGGCGTTCCCGGCCAACTGCTTTGTCACCACTCTGGAGAATGAGTCCGAGAAAAAATCGTCAAAAAAACTGCGACTGCGACTGGCTTGCACTTTTACAGTTACCGGAAGCGGTTCGATGGTTAATTCGCCTGACTTCGTGGGAAAATAGGCCATGCGTTTTATTATGGCGGTATTGTAGCGAATCCCGTTAATTACTTCCTGTCTGAGCTGAGGATTCTCCGGTGTTTCTATCTCTTCTTTCCAGAATCCAATGGCACTGGCCTGGTCATCAATGCTGTAATTCCGCACCGAGACTCTGGTATATAATTTATACTCCACAGTGATTTGCTCACCGGGATAGGCCGCCGTCCTGTCAGCGGCGGCCTGGATGTAGACCACATCGGAAATTGGCGTTTGCTGTGGCTCTTGCTGACCGGAGGAAGGTTGTTGCCCGTGCCCGGCAGCAGTACCCGAAACCGTAATGGTGACAGAATTCGATGTATACTTCCTGCCCTGGTACTGCATCAGCAAAGGACCGATGGTATGGGTGCCCGGTCGCAACGGAGCCAGAGTATAGACGAGCTTTTTGGTTGAAAATGCCCGGCCGTTCACCCACTGATAGCTGCTGCTCCGGGCCGGGCCACCGAGGATCTTAAAGGCATCCAGGTCGAGGTTCACCTCGGGAAAACGGTCCGCATTCCGCAGTTCGATTTCCAGCTGAACCTGCTGATTCAACGTGATATTCGTCCGATCCACGCTGAGGGTAAATCCTGCATTTTGTCCCCATCCACCCCGCAGCGGGAGCAGCACCATTATGCAAATTATCACCAGAGATAATCGTTGATGCGGCATATGCAATTTTACCAGTCTTTCTCCGTCTGAACCTTCTGGAGCTTCTTCTGTATCTGTGCTTTCATGACTTTATCCTGATTAATACGCAGCGCATTGAGAATTTGTTCGGCTTCCTGTTCATCCAGGGTAGCCATTTCCTGCTGCTGGGCAGCATTGTTTTGCTGATCTTGTTGCTCCTGGTTCGAAGACTGCTGTTGTTGGTTTTGCTCCTGCCGGTTCTGTTGTTGTTCCTGATTTGACGGATCCGATTGCTGGTTATTCTCCTGATCCTGGGTATCTCCCTGCTGGGTTTGATTGGACTCCTCTTCCTGGTTCTGAGTCTCCTGCTGGGATTGATTCTGCTGAGATTGCTGTTGCTTTTTGAGCTGGCGCCGGACCAATTCCAGATTGTACTTGGCATCCATATCGGAGGGTTGCAGCTCCAGCGCCCGGCGATAGAAAGCGGCACTTTCCTTGAGTTTTCCCGCCTCCGCCAGTGAATTCCCGAGATTATACATCACCTGGGATTTTTTCACCGGTTCTTCCATGGAGAGGGAGCGTTCGAACATTTTGACCGCCTGTTCATAATCCCGCGCTTTGTACAGTGCATTACCCAAATTATAGGCTGCTTCCGGCATCTCCCGATCCTGCAGGAGCTGCTGATAATATTTCACCGCCTCCTCGTAATTTTCCTGCTCATACGCCTGCTGACCCGAATCGGCTGCGAAAACAACATTACCATTGATCCCGCCACGTAAGAGAAAAGTCACCGCAACCACTGCAACGGTTCGTACAACTCGCTCGATATATAAACCCTTCATATTCATCACTTGATTAGTTTGCGTTCTCTTCTGTTATACGCTTTCCTCCCGATGCCCGGCGTTCGGGAATGAACACTTCCGTCACGAAGAGCAGTAACGCAATCGCCAGAAAGTACTGATACCGCTCCTCATAACTCGAATATTGGTGACTGCTTAATTCCGTCCGTTCCAGTTCAAAAATATCGGAATAGACCTGCTCGGCGGAATAGTTCCCCGCACCGATCTGATAGTATTTTCCCCCGGTGATGGCCGCAATTTTCTGCAGCATGCTCGGATCGAGCCTGGTGGTAACCACCCGTCCCTGGCTATCCCGTTTGAACGACTGGCTGCCCTCTTCCGTGATCGGAATCGGTGCCCCGGCAATGGTCCCGACGCCTACCGTATAAATAACCGTGCCCTGATCTGCGGCCTTCTCGGCAGCTTCCACGGCTTTGCCCATGTGGTCCTCACCATCCGAGAAGATCACCAGCGCTTTGTGTTTTCGCTCTTCGGACTTGAAGGATCGCAAGCCGGTTTCGATGGCGTCCCCGATGGCTGTTCCCTGGGAGGGTATTAAATCGGTATCGATCACGTCCAGGAACATTTTGGCAGCGCTGTAATCCAGAGTGAGCGGAGCCTGCAGATAGGAGACGCCGGCAAACGCCACCAATCCCACTCGATCGCCGCGTAACCGATCGATTACCTGGGCAGTTTCGTATTTTGCCCGCTGCAGACGCGTCGGTTTCACATCTTCGGCTTTCATACTCAGCGACGTGTCCAGCATGAGGATCAGGTTGATGCCCTCCCGCTTCACCTCGGTCAGGCTGGTGCCGATTTTGGGGGCAACCAATCCGATTGACAGAAAGAAAAATCCTGCTATCAACACGATGCGTTTGGCGCGGCGCAATCGGAGATCAACGGAATCAGTCAGCTTTGACACCAAATCCGGCTGTCCGAATTGTTGCAATGTTCGCAGGCGGTTTCGCTTTGAGTACCAGGCAAGGAATCCGATGAGTGGTACGGAAAGAAAACATACCCACAGAAACGGATGACCAAATCGCAGCATTACGGCAACCTCCTCAGGACAGTGGACTCCAGCAGCCGTTCACCCAGCAACAGTGCAAATCCCGGTATGAGAAACCAGAGAAACAATTCCTGCCAGTTGGTATATTCCTTTACCCGGTATTCCGTTTTTTCCAGCTGGCTGATTTCATTGTAAATAGTCGCCAGGCTCTCTTCATCTTCGGCGCGAAAATATTTTCCGCCCGTCATTTCTGCGATTTCCCGCAGGCTCTGCTCATCGATGTCCACCCGGACCGGCATTAATCGCTGGCCGAACTGACTGTTAAACGGATACAGGGCTTCGCCTTCCTTCCCTGCGCCGATGGTGTACACCTTGATTCCATAAGTTTTCGCCAGATTGGCTGCTGTCATCGGATCGAGTTCTCCCGAATTGTTGCGCCCATCCGAGAGCAATATGATAACCGGTTCTTCCCCGGGGCTTTCCCGCAGCCGGTTGATGGCATTTGCCAGCGCCATTCCTATTGCCGTTCCATCGTATCGCTCGTCAATAATTTCCACCTGATTGAGAAAATTGATGAGCACATCATAATCGATTGTAAGTGGACACTGGAGAAAACTCTCCCCGGCAAAGACCACCAGGCCAACGCGATCACTGATACGATCCTGCACAAAATCTGCTGCCACCCGTTTGGCCGCCTCCAGGCGATTGGGTTTGAAATCGACCGCACGCATACTGCTGGAAATATCGAGCACCAGCATGATATCGATACCTTCCGCCGATATCTCCCGTTCGGCATTCCCCAGCTGGGGTCTGGCCAGTCCCAGAATCAACAGCAGAACAGCAACAACCCGCATAGCAAATGTGAGATAGTATTTCCAGGAGAACCGTCCCTGTTGCAGAGAGGATAATATCTGTAAGGTGGAATATCGGAGATACGCCTGGCGATTCCGTCCCCTAAAGAGAAACCACCAGATCAGCACCGGAATTCCTGCCAGAAACAGAAGCATCCACGGATCTTCAAACCGAAACATATCCTGCTAAGTAGTCGAGTTTGTTGTTTGAGACCACTGTTGCTCAATATAATGCCCGAGCTGCAAGATTGTTTCTTCTGCAAATGGTTTTGCCATAATCTGCAGCCCGATTGGCAGCCCCTGACTGTCGTTGCCGACCGGAATACTCAACGCCGGCAATCCGGCCAGATTTGCCGGCACGGTGTAAATATCCGATAAATACATTTGCAGCGGATCATCTAACTTTGATCCGATTTCAAAAGCCGTGGAAGGGGTGGTCGGGAGGATGAGAGCGTCGACTTGCTTAAATGCCGTGTCGAAATCGGATTTAATAAGACGGCGCACTTTTTGCGCTTTGGAATAATAGGCTTCATAATACCCGGATGAGAGGACATAGGTGCCCAGCATAATGCGGCGTTTTACCTCTTCCCCGAACCCGGTACTGCGGGTCTGCCGGTAAGTATCTCCCAGTGACTCCTTTCGTTCACGGAGTCCGTAACGCATCCCGTCGTACCGGGCTAAGTTCGAGGAGGCTTCCGCCGTCGCCAGGATATAATAGGTGGCAATAGCATAATCTGCGTGCGGGAGGTTCAGATCCACGATAGTCGCGCCCTGGTTTTCCAGCCACTCTACCACCGATTGTATGTTCTCCTCTATCTCCGGATCAAGCCCTTCGGCGAAATATTGCGCCGGTAAGCCAAGCGTCCATTCTTCGGCACTTTGCATCGGAGTATCCAGATATTCAGGCACTGCGATATCCACGGAAGTCGAATCCCTGGGATCGTATCCGGCAATCACCTGGAGCAATTGCGCGACGTCTTCCACTGAACGGCCCAGTGGCGCTATTTGATCGAAGGAGGATGCAAATGCCACCAGCCCGTAACGAGAGACCCGGCCATAGGTGGGTTTCAGTCCCACTATCCCACAGAAAGCGGCCGGTTGCCGCACCGACCCGCCGGTTTCCGAACCCAGCGCCATGTCAACGATCTCCGCTCGCACGGCAGCCGCCGACCCCCCGCTGGATCCTCCCGGCACCCGACCGGAATCCACCGGATTTCTCGTAATCCCGAAGCAGGAATATTCATTGGAAGAACCCATGGCAAATTCATCGAGATTCGTCTTGCCAAAGATGAATCCCCCGGCGTCCAGTATGTTCTGAATCGCTGTCGCATTGTAGGGCGCTTCGAACCTATCCAGAATATGCGACGCACAGGTGGTGGGCATACCCCGGACGTTCAGATTATCTTTAATGGCGATGATATTTCCGCTGAGCGCGCCGTCCGATTGCCCGGTCAGTGTTTCCGCGTAGGCACGCGCACTCTGCCGTATCTCTTCCGGATTCGCATGAATAAAGATATTCAGATCCTCATGGGCTTCCAGCCGGGAGAGCGCACCGTCTATCCCGGCTAAGAATTCATCCTGGGTTAATGCTTCCATGTCTCTACCGTACTTAATACTGCAATTCATGTGCCGAAGTAACAAACGAAGAAAACCTGGCATATTGAAGCAGGCGAACGACTGACTCTGCTGTCAGGCTTTTTCGCTGGCCTCCTGATCTTTCACCTGCTCCTCCGGTTCCTCCTGCGACTGCCCTTCCTGCTTATACAGTTCACGCTCCGACTGGTAATCGGCATTTTTGATTTCATCGGTAATCTCATTGGTGGCATCCTTGAATTCCCGGATACCCCGGCCTAAGCCTCGGGCCAACTCCGGCAACTTTTTTGCACCAAACAACAAAAGGATGATCCCAAAGATGATGATTAATTCAGTTGGTCCTAATGAACCCATTCTTTCCTCCTTGTTTTAAGTATACAGCATGCAGTTGATTGCAATCAATATTCCCGGACTGCATTTTACCCGTTTCTTCCCCCTGGGAGTAATCCAGAGGTACAAACAGAATCCGTATCATCTGCTTTTCCCTTGTGCATGCGTCCTGTTTGTGTTAACTAACGCGATAAAAGGGCATTTAGTTCATATCTATTTCCTTCATTTCATCATCAATTTCCTTTTTGGCATCCTGGAACTCGCGGACACCACGCCCCAAACCTCGTGCCAATTCGGGAAGTTTCTTTGCCCCGAATAACAGGAGAACAATCGCCAGAATGATGATGAGCTCGGTGGGACCTAATGTACCCATACTTCCTCCTTTTCTCGCATGCTTGTTGCGGGATCGATTTCAATCCCCCATGCTTACTTTTATAATTGCCGGTTTCTGCTCTATTCCGAACATTTTACCGGTTATTGCCTCGTCGGTACGATCTGCGGGTTACCAACCTAAACGATTCGCTCCGGCATGGATGCTCCTGGCCTGACCCCCCGTTCAGGGACAGGGGAAGTCAATCAGCTTCCCGCTGTCAACGAAAATACCGTAGCAAGTAATAGGCAAGGCCCAGCCCGATGACCCCGCTGAAATTCAGCTTTAACGAGAATCCCAGTGTTAAATTCAATATGAGCAAATCGAGCGTGGCGGGGCCAAAGGAGAAACTGACCGACCGTAAGAATAATTCCTTCACCACACCTTCCGGCAGTGAAGTTCCAAGAATTTCGCCTAACAGTGTCCCTATCATCGCTCCCAGAATGAATGCGATTATCAGAATTCCAATCGAACGTCGTCGGGTGTTCATACCGTTAACCGCTCCTGTACCATCGACTTGAACACAGCAAGACCATCTTCCGGACCGAGGAGTGCTTCACTGGCACGTTCCGGGTGTGGCATGAGTCCGAGTACGTTCCGTTCAGCATTGCAAATGCCGGCGATATTGCGTAACGAACCATTGGGATTTGCGCTTTCTGTCGGTTCACCATGCTCGTCCACATAACGAAAAATAACACGGTTGTTCTCTTCTAACAAGTCCAGAGTCGTATCATCGGCATAAAACCGCCCCTCTCCATGAGCTACAGGCATTCGAACCACTTGGTTCGGCCGGTAATCCGCAGTATAAGGGGTGTCGGTATGCTCGACCCGGAGCCGAACCGTTTTACATTCAAATTTCATAGTAGTATTCGAGATCAGTGCGCCCGGCAGCAGCCCGAGTTCCGTTAACACCTGAAATCCGTTACAGATTCCGAGTACCAGTCCTCCCCGATTGGCAAACTCGTTGACCTCGGTCATAATCGGTGACAACCGGGCAATGGCACCCGCCCGGAGATAATCTCCGTAGGAAAAGCCCCCGGGCAGCACCACCGCATCAGCGCCCTGTAAGTCATGATCCTTGTGCCAGAGAAAGACCGCCGTTTCACCCAGCACATGGCTTACCACATGATAAACGTCGTGATCACAGTTCGAGCCGGGGAATACAACTATTCCGAATTTCACGAGCCTTCCTCCATTAAATTATATTCATAGTCTTCTATGACCGGATTGGAGAGAATCTTTTCACAGGCTTTCCGGGTTTGTTCTTCCGCCTCTGATTTTGACAGATCGGGAAAGGCGAGAATAATGTGTTTTCCCACCCGAGCTTCGGCCACGCCTTTGACCGTCATGCTCTTTAAGGCATTTTGTACGGCTTTCCCCTGGGGATCCAGAATTCCCTGCTTGTAATGAACAGTCACGAGTGCTTTGACCATACCACCCTCTGCTAGCGTTCTTGTTAGACTATCTATTCATTCTCGACAAGATACGATCCGTGCCTTCGGAGAACAAATAGGGAAAATAATAAAAATCACCGATTGTGACGAGAATTTTCTAACGTTCTCCGGCAGCATCGAAGAGATATGCATGATACAGCTGTACCGGGTATTCAACCAGACTCGCTATAGTTATGCAAAGTACCCATCAGACACGCCAACCCCCTATTATGGTCTTGCCGGCTTTGACCTTTTGTTTCAACCGGACACGTAATTCCATTTCGGAAGGGACAATCACGTCCACCCGGGAGCCAAATTTAATAAGCCCGAATCGGCTTCCGATCACGGCAGAATCACCAGGGCGCAGATTATTCACAATCCGCCGGGATATCACCCCGGCAATCTGGATTAACCGTAAGTTAAATCGATTATTTTGAATATCTATGATGGTTTGTTCGTTCTCTTCCGGAGTCCGGGGATCAAACGCAGGCAGGAACCGACCCGGTTTATATCGAGAATTCACCACACTACCGGAGCAGGGAACCCGGTTTACATGCACGTTCAAGAGATTTAAAAATATGGATATCCGTACGGCATCTTTCCCCACATAATCATCAGACACCGGTTGAATACCTACAATACGGCCATCGGCCGGACTGACAATTTTCGTAGGATCCAGCGGTACTTTCCGATCCGGATCCCGATAGAAAAAAGCGCAGAACAGAGATAGACCGGCGAATAACACCAACAATATTTTCAGAATATTATATCCCAACAGATACGCTGAAAGAGCAAAGGCAATGGCCAGCGTGAGAAAAAAAATCGTGATGGAGAGTCCTTCGCGCGCCATAAACGTCGTCTGACCTCAGGCGGTTTCCAGGTGCAATCGCTGAAGGATCTTATGCGCATTACCGACTACCTTTTCCGTGAGAAAGCAATCGGCCAGTTCAGTCTCTGACAGATGCTCCCGAATTTCAGGAATGGCACGAAGCACCTCGGAAAAATGGGTGCCGGTTTCCCATACCTCCATGGCGGCATTCTGTACCAGCGTATATGCCTCT
The DNA here is from genome assembly GCA_964413425.1 of uncultured bacterium. Taxonomy (GTDB): domain Bacteria; phylum Fidelibacterota; class JAANXI01; order JAANXI01; family JAANXI01; genus DATFLS01. Next base: position 46,568 of record CAYPST010000005.1, on the reverse strand, counting down.
TCCCTGGTTAGTCCACTCCGGACAAGTTTCAACAAGACTTCCTGGGAAAAGACCACTCCGTTTGTAAGATTCAGATTACGCTCCATCCGCTCCGGATAGACCACAATATTTTCAACCAGCGGAATCATTTTCAAGAGCATATAGTGAGTGAGGGTGGTGGCATCGGGAAATATCACGCGCTCCACCGAAGAGTGGGAAATATCCCGTTCGTGCCAGAGAGGGATATTCTCCATCGCTGTGTGGCTGTAATTTCGCAATAACCGCGCCATCCCGGACATCCGCTCGCAGGTAATCGGATTCTGCTTGTGAGGCATAGCGGATGATCCTTTTTGTCCCCTGGTGAATGGTTCGGATAATTCCAGCGTTTCCGTTTTCTGCAAATGCCGGATTTCCGTGGCGATTTTATCGATGGTCGAGCCAAGAAGGCCCAATACAGCGAGCAACTCCGCGTGCCGATCCCGCTGAATGATCTGGTTCGATATGGGAGCAGCTTGCAGGCCCAGCCGCTTGCACACCGCCTCCTCCACCTCCATATCCAGATGTTGATAGGTGCCGACCGCTCCGGAAATTTTCCCGACCCGGAGTGTTTCCAGCGCTCTGTTCAGCCGCTGCAGATTCCGGCCTAACTCCTCATACCAGATGGCAAACTTTAATCCCAGGGTGGTGGGTTCGGCATGCACGCCGTGTGTTCGGCCAATCATGACGGTATCCACGTACTCTGCCGCCTTCCCGCCGATTATCGATTGAAACTCCTCCAGTTTCTCCCGGAGAATAACGCCACTTTCCCGGATTTGCAGGGCAAAGGCTGTATCCAGAAGATCCGAAGAGGTCATCCCCAGGTGAATAAATCGACTGGCGGGTCCCGTATACTCCGCAACCGACGTGAGAAAAGCAATCACATCATGCTTCACTTCCGCTTCGATCTCTTCAATACGCTGAACGTCAAAATCGGCCTTTTCACGGATAACATTCATCGCCTCTGCAGGGATAACTCCGCGCCCGGTTTGCACTTCACATACGGCTAACTCAACCTTCAACCAGATCCGGTATCTGTTTTCATCGGACCAGATACGGCTCATTTCCGGAGTATTATATCGTTCTATCATACGATTTATCGGACTGCTTCCAGGGTTAATTTGACTGTCTGCTGCCGCCCCTCCCGCCAGATTCGCAGGGTGAGAACATCCCCGGCATGTAAATAACTATTCTGAATGGCATTGAGAATATCCCGTCCGGTTCGGACAGATTGCCCCTCTGCCTGGGTAATAATATCTCCCACCTGAATTCCCGCTTTCGCAGCCGGACTGCCCCGTTCAATTCCAGTGACTATAATACCATAATTTACCGGTAATTGAAAGGCTTGAGCAATATCATTGTCGATTTGCTGAACTTTGAGCCCCGTATAGAAACTCCAGTCAATTCTCCCCTGCGTTTTCAGGTCCTCCATAATCCGTTTCGCACGATTGATTGGAATCGCGAACCCAATACCGATGGAGCCCTGGCTAAAATTGCTGCCGGTGAAAATGAATGTATTGATCCCGATGACTTCACCCTCCGCATTGACCAGTGGTCCCCCGCTGTTGCCTGAGTTAATTGAGGCATCGGTCTGGATCATACCCTGATATCGCGCTTCACCCCGCTGCTGGCCAAAATCCATATGTAACCCGCTGATGATCCCGATAGTCGCCGATGGCTGGTACGAGACGTCGAAGAGTCCGAACGGATTCCCTAACGCCACCACCCATTCGCCGATAATCACCTCATCCGAATTCCCCAACTTCGCATAATTGGCATTCTTCACCTCAATTTTCAACAGGGCGAGATCGGTGACGTTATCAATACCAATAAGCCTGCCCCGCTGCTTCTCCCCCCCGGGCATGGTGATTACTATCTCAGTGGCATTCTCGACCACATGTGCGTTGGTGAGGATGTATCCGTCGGCACTCACCAGAAATCCGGACCCCAGATTTTCGACTCGTTGCTCGTAGGTTTCCCCGAAAAACCAGTACAACCATGGATCCCGGAACGGGCTGCTTGTATAACTGCGGATTTGCGTCACATTCACGCCCACCACGGCCGGGCTTACCTGGGCAATGGCCTGGGTGATTGCGGTGCTCCGTCCCTGCCTGATTTGATCCTGGAGCGCCTGAGGGGACGACTGGGCAGCACAAAGGCTTCCCCAGAGTAGTATCAAAATCAAAATGGTGTATTTCCGCATAACCTCACTCTACTTCCATTCCTGAGTAGTTAACCGGTGAAATATCTCATGTTCATAGCGTACCTCGTCCAGGAAAAGGCCATGTGCCGGAGCCCGGTAGACCGGCGCTTCCTTGTCTGGCCGGGAGAGGAACAATTCGAATTCTTCCATGGAATACCTCCCCCTGGCCACCTCAATCATCGTCCCCGCCAGGCATCGAACCATATTATGCAGAAACCGGTCACCGGTGATCCGATAACGGAGTCTGTTTATCTGCATGAGCCATTCGGACTCCAGGATTTCACACAGGGTATCCTGTGTGGCTGACCGGGCATGCATAAACGAGTAAAAATTCTGAAGACCAAGCACCTGTCCTGCAGCTGTCTGCAATTGATCCCGCTGAATTTTCGCAGGAACATACCATTGATATTGTCGGTGGATTGCCACCGGCTCCAGGGTGATTTCATATAGATACGTGCGCTGCAGGGCATCGTAGCGTGCATGGAACCCGTCGGACACCTCAGCACAATCTTTCACCAGAATATCGTCCGGGAGATAATTGTTCAACCCCCGGACATACACCTCGCTGGGATAATTCCTGTGCACAACATCAAAGTGAGCCACCTGACCGAACGCGTGGACACCCGCATCTGTTCGGCCGGAGCCAACCACCCGGGTGTGTTCCTCCGTCAGTGCATAAATGGCGGTTTCCAATGTGCCCTGAATCGTCGGCACTCCTTTCTGAATCTGCCACCCGTGATAGTTTGTCCCGTCAAATTCAATGAGCATAGCATACCGATTCATAATACAAACAGGAGTGTGGTGACGGAGAGAGCAGCAAAGACTAACAGAGCATCTCTGGTTCGCCAGGGTGGATGTTGATACATCGTCCGGATTCTGTCTGCGCGAAATCCTCGCAAATGCATGGTTTGAGCCAGCACCTCTCCCCGATGTAAGGTTCCGATAAAAAGCGGGGTCAGTGACCTCATCTGGGATCGGATTCGCCCGGACATGGTTTGCTGCTCCGCCACTCCCAGGCCTTTGCGAACGTCCTGGAGATGCTGTGCCTCTTGTTGCAGCAGCGGAAAGAATCGAATGGCCAGATGAACAATTTGTATCACCGCACTGACCGGAATTCCCCGGCGCTGAAGTAATCGCGCGATCTGAGAGAGACTGTCAATAATGCGATCGCTTCGAATCAGTTGGAAAAGCCCGCCCATCACATAGAGGAACCCAAAGATCCTGAGTGTAAAAAGAGCGGCCTCAGACAACGGTGACAAGGCAAATGCGCCCTCAAAAAGATTACGGAAAAATTCCATTCCTTCTTCGGCAAACAGGAGATGCATCAGAAACGTAACCGGCAGCATCCATACAAAATATCGGAACATCCGGAATGCTTGCAAACTCCGTACGCCCAGGAAAATGTAACCGAGATAAATGAACAGCAGGAGCCCCACAATCGTCAGAAGGGAATCGGATTGAGCAAATCCGATAATAAAGAGAAACCCGGATATCCCGACTGCCAGGGGGTGCCAGCAGTCGGCTGGTAGCTGTTTCCTTTGAAAGAGCGTCAGCTGCATCCTATTCGAGTCCATGTGAAAATCGCAAACATCCCCAGGGCCGCGGCGGAACGCGAAGAACCCTGAGAACTCTGCCGATACAATTGAAAAAACTTTGTACTGTGTCCCATCCGTGGAAAAAATGTTTGCCCATGCTGAAATTAAATGTCAGCCATTCGATTTAAAACACACTCAATTGGTATAATTTAATATCATGATTCCAATCTACAAAGGATAGAGCCCGTTTTTAATATTCATAATATCCAGTACCTATTCTTCCAAAAAGGCTATCCAGAAATCGATACAGTATAGCACGCAAAGAACAACGGGAAAGAGTTCTCCTGTATCCGAGTCTGTTTAGAAAACGCCTCGCCCCGAAGGGATGCTCCGAAGTCCCAGAAGGTCCAAGGGACTCCCCCAACGGGATCCCTCTGGGACTTCGGAGGATCCCGTTGGGGGAATCTCTTCGAGGAAGGAATCTTCGATTGGCCCGTCGGGACTGTTCTTTCAACACTTTCGGGTATAGGGTTCGAGGGTTGCTAATTATTTCAGTCAGGGTCGCCCGGATACCTCACGGCTCCCTGCTTTGTACTCACCCCAGGGCTTAACCGGCACGGACAGAAGGTTTTCGCAGATTGCGCTCCCGGCATGGGCGTCTGAACTGTGCATACCCAGATCCGTTGAGCGTGTTTATACGGACCGCAGTATTCAACGGTAATTCAATGGTGGTCCTTCTTTTCATCACTTCGGGTATCTAAATACAGCCTGAGCAAGTGGGAAGCAGCCATGGCATCCACCCGTTCTTTTTCATGTCCGGTTCTTACGCCCAACTCCTGCAGCGTTTGTTTGGCTTGCTGAGTTGACAGCCGTTCGTCTATGGTTTGCACCGGTACTGCCAGCTTCCCGGATAACCAGGCAACGAACTCCTTCACTTCACCGGTCATTTGGCTTTCTTCTCCCCCCAGCGTATAAGGCACCCCCACCACGACTTCGATTACCTCACGAGAATGAATCAGAGACCGGAGTTCTTCCAGGAACTTCTGCCGGGTATGATATCGAATGGTCTTTAACGGAGCTGCCGTTATCTGCAAAGCATCGGAGATAGCGACACCAATCTTTCGTGTGCCATAGTCGAGAGCCAAAATTCTACCTGGTGGGATCATACAATAAAAAACGCCGCTATCTTCAGAAATAGCGGCGTTGTATAAGTGACTGCAAGTTATTCCTCGATTTTTCCGGGGTTATCCCAGGAATCCAGAGGTTGCTTCAATACTTCCCGGAGCAGTTTCCCGGGTTTAAAATGGGTCTTTTTGCGGGGCGGCACATAAATTTCTTCATTCGTCCGCGGATTTCTCGCCCGAGGTTTGGCTTTGGTGGGTTTTACCTCGAATACCCCGAAATTTCGAATCTCAATCCGGATCCGCTCTTCGTCCTCACTCATCATTTCGCGGAGGGTATCAAAGAATCCGTCCACCAGTGTTTCAGTAAGATAAATTTTTTCACCGACGGCCTCCGCCGTGCGGCGTGCAACATCTTTCTTGGTGTAAGTGACTGCCATAATGTATCTCCTCTGAAAGAATTTGGAAACTCAAGCGATATGAATTTAGAAGGGTATATCAGCTAAATCAAGAAAAATATTAAATTTAGATTATGGAATTTTGCATTTCTTCACATAAGAAAGCAAATTCTCCCGGAAAATTACTGAAAGTTCGACGGCGGGAAGACCTCAACTATCAGAGGATCACTCACGTTCGATACTAATCAGATTATCTACCGTGCGCATCTGATGCAAAATTTTGTTCAGATGTCGTAAATTTTCCACCTCCACCACCAGAATGCAGGTAATCAGCGCACCCTCAACTTTCAAATCCACCGAGAGAATGTTCGTATTGGTATCTGAGAGTTTTTCGGTGAGATTTTGTAAAAAGCCCTTCCGTTCTTCGGCCAGGATTTTCAGTCGCACCATAAAGTTCTGATCTTTCCCCACATCCCAATCCACTTCGATGGTACGATCGTCGTCTTTCATTAACGCCGGAATATTTTTACAATCGTTCCGGTGGATGGTCACACCCCGGCCGCGGGTGACAAATCCGATAATGGAATCTCCTGGGATCGGGCTGCAGCAATTGCTGAACTTGATCATCATATTACTGATTCCCTGCACGGTGACGCCCTTGGCCTTCTTTCTGGCCAGCGAGAAAAACCGTTCATCCCGCTCCTTCTCATCCTTCTTCTTGATTTCCGAGTTCGGGGTGAGCTTCTGCGCAATTTCATGAACCGTCGTTTCACCATTCCCGACAGCGGCGAGCAGTTTCTCTTCATTGTCAAATCCCAGTTCCTGAAATGAGGCTTTGACTTTTTTCAAACTTATGGGGGTATTCAACTTGCGCAGCTCTTTCTCCAGGATTTCCTTCCCCAGGTTGATACTCTGTTCAAATTGGTTGCGACGAATCCAGCGTTTGATGGAAGAGATCGCTTTGGTGGTCTTCACGAATTTCAGCCACGAATAACTCGGACTCTGTGTATCACTGGTGATAATTTCAACGGTATCACCGCTCTTCAATTCTGTGTTCAGGGGTACAATTTTCCCATTGACTTTGGCACCAATACAATGAAATCCGACTTCGGTGTGCACTTCGAATGCGAAATCGATCGGCGTCGATCCCTTTGGCAGCTGCTTTAAATCGCCCTTCGGGGTGAACACAAAAATCTCATCTTTATAGAGGTCGATCTTCAGGTTATTCATGAATTCCTTGGGATTATCGGAATCATTCTGAAGAATATCGAGCAGATTGCGCAACCAGCGCACTTGCTTATCTAAATCATCATCGTTTCGGCCGTTGCCTTCTTTGTAGCGCCAGTGCGCGGCCACTCCCACCTCCGCCATTTTATTCATTTCATGGGTACGAATCTGGATTTCCACCATCTTCCCATCCGGACCGATGACAGTGGTATGAATCGACTGGTACCCGTTGATTTTTGGCGTGGCGATGAAATCTTTAAAGCGATCCTGTACCGGTGTAAACAGCTGATGGATGATACCCAGCACGGTATAGCATTCTTCGATTTTATCGACGATAATCCGGACAGCCAGGAGATCGTATATTTCATCCAGCGGTTTATTCCGCCGTTTCATTTTTCCATAGATACTGTAGAAGTGCTTCGGCCGGCCGACAATCCTGGCGGTGATATTATAGACTTTCAGCTGCTCCCGAATCGGTTCGGCAAACGTCTCTATGTACTTTTCTCGCTCATCCCGTTTTTCAGCAATGCCATTCATAATGGAGTAGTAGGCATCCCGATCCAGCGTTTTCAGCACCAGGTCTTCCATTTCCCACTTCATCCGGGCGATTCCCAATCGATGAGCCAACGGAGCATAGACATCCCTGGTTTCGATGGCAATGCGGCGCTGTTTAATCGGTGGCAGATACTCCAGAGTGCGCATATTATGCAACCGGTCGGCAAACTTGATAATAATCACTCGAATATCTTCGGCGACCGACAATAACATTTTCCGGAAATTGCCGGCCTGTTTTTCCTGGCGGCTCTTGAACTTAATATCACCCAGTTTGGTCACTCCGTCGACCAGCTGGGCCACCTCCTCACCGAATTTCTCCCGGACGTCTTCCATGGTAACCCCGGTGTCTTCCACCACATCATGCAATAATCCGGCAATGATGGTGGTCGCATCCATCTTGAGGTTCGCCAATATTTTGGCAACTTCGAAACAATGATCAAAGTAGGGATCGCCTGATTTTCTGAGCTGACCATCATGCGCTTTCTTCCCAAACTGGTAGGCGTCCCACAGCTTGTCGACATTGGCCTGGCCGTTGCCGTTATAACTCTGGATCTTCATCACCAGTTCTTCAAACTGGTTTTCGTATGATCCCTGCTCCTCATCGGAGACAATTTTTTTCAGTAACCCAACTTTGGCCATAATTAAAACGGTGTGTTAGCCCCGGCATACCGGGATTCATCATCATATAACGCTTGATCTTCAAATTTTGCATAATCTTTTATGAACGTCAGATGGACGGTGCCCACCGGTCCGTTCCGCTGCTTTCCTATGATAATCTCGGCTTTATTTTCCAATTCCGGATCCTTCCGATCATAGTGTTCGGCCCGATAGACAAACATGACCACGTCCGCATCCTGTTCGATAGCTCCGGATTCCCGGAGGTCGGATAACATCGGCCGCTTTTCCCCACCTCGGGACTCCACCGCCCGGGAGAGCTGCGATAAGGCGACCACCGGAATATCCAGCTCTTTCGATAACGCCTTGAGGGCGCGCGAGATCTCAGATATTTCCTGCTGCCGGCTTTCTGCGGATCTTGGGCCACGCATCAATTGTAAGTAATCCACGACAATTAAACCAACATTTTGTTCAGCTTTTAGACGTCGAGCCTTTGCCCGAAGTTCCAGGATAGGAATGGAGGGTGTGTCATCGATAAAAATCGGAGCCTCGGCGAGTGTCCCCACCACTCCAGACAAGTTTCTGTAGAGGGCTTTGGGAAGTTTGCCCGTGCGCAACAGGTGGGAGCTGACGCGCGCCTCACTGCATAAGAGGCGCATGGCCAGCTGATGATTGGCCATCTCCAGGCTGAAAATCCCGACCGGTACCTCGTTTTCAACAGCGGCGTTTCGCGCAATATTCAAGGCGAATGCTGTCTTTCCCATGGAGGGACGACCAGCGATAATAACCAGATCCGATTTCTGGAGGCCGGAGGTCATCTCATCGAGATCACTGAACCCGGTGGGAATACCGGTAACACCGCTCTTCAGAGAATGGAAGGATTCTATGGTCTCCATTGTCTTGCTCATAATCGGATCAATGGGCTGAAACCCGCCCTTGAGCCGGCGATCCGAGAGACGGAAGATCTCGTTTTCGGTCCGGTCGAGCAGTTCATACACGTCCTCACTCTGGTCATACGCGTTGGAGACCGCATTGGTGGCCACATGAATAATTTGCCTGGCCACCGATTTTTCCAGCACGATTTTGGCGTAATATTCCAGATTCGCCGCAGAGGGAATATCGTCCAGCAATTTACTGAGTTCATAGGCGCCCCCGATATCTTCCAATTCCCCTCTGTTCGACAATTCCTGGGCTACCGTGATCTGATCAATCGGTTCGCTGCGTTCAAACAGGAGGCTCATCACCCGGAAGAGTTTCCGGTGGGCTTCCCGGTAGAAACTTTTTTCTTCCAGAATTTCGAGGGCCCGGCCGGCGGCTTCGACCTCCAGCATCATAGCACCCAGCACGGCGCGCTCTGCTTCAATGGATTGCGGTGGAACTTTTCCCGTGTTCTGTGGATCAGGCATAGAGACGATGAACGTTTCTCTCGTTATAGTACATTCTTATTAATATGAGTCTGTTTAGAAAACGCCTCGCCCCGAAGGGATGCCTTTGGCACAGAGATCCCGTGACCACGGGACAAAGCAACCAGAACATATCACTGCCCAACCCTCGCAATAAATTGTGAAGATGTGTTCTCTACATCATAAACATAAGTCAGGTTCAGCATCTTGTATCAGAACCATGTTTTCTAAACACTCTCATTAATATAATGTTTTCTACAGCGCTATCAACTCAGGATAGATATTTTTCCCGGATTTTTTGAAAATCTTCCCAGGTGGGTCGTTTCAACCGCTCATTTCGCAGCAACGCAGCCGGATGATACGTCACGATGAGATCCGTATCCTGATACTTCCAGGTTTTTTCACGTAACTCGCGCAACGGTGAAGATCTCTTGAGCAGCGTGTTCCCGGCGATTCTGCCCAGGGCAATAATCACCTTCGGTCCGACCAGCCGGATCTGCCGGATGAGATATGGTTCGCATTCCTGGATTTCCTCCGGGTGAGGATCCCGGTTCTCCGGTGGACGACACTTCAGTACGTTAGCGATATATACTTCCTCCCGCTGCAGATGGATCGCCTCCAGAATTTTATCCAATAACCGGCCGGCCTTGCCCACAAAAGGCTCACCCTGCAGATCTTCCCGATATCCGGGGGCTTCCCCGACAAAGAAGAGCTCGGCCTCCGGATTGCCGGCACCGAATACGAAATTGGTGCGGCTTTGGCCCAACGGACAGCGCATACAATCACAGATTTGCTGCTCATAGTCCGCCAGTGAACCGGATGCCGGTGGGTCATACGGCGGTGTTGTGCGATCAAAGGCGGATCGGTGACGTCCGGGGATATAAAAATCCTCCGGCAGCAACTCGTGCTGCTGCTCCAGGTATTGCCAAAGCATTGCGTTGACTGGTTCAGACATGAGAATGGGTTATTTCCCGAAGCGTAAAATCCAGTAATTTCCCGGCCAGCATCTCTTTGGACATCAACGGATAGTTGTGAACGGCGCCTGATTTTGTCAATATAGTGACCTTGTTGGTATCGTGTTGAAAGGCTGCTCCGGTTTCCCTGGGATTATTCGCAACGATAGCATCCAGGGATTTCTCTTGTAATTTTACCTGGGAATTTTGGATAATATTTTCGGTCTCAATGCTGAATCCGACCAGAAACTGATGCGATTTTTGTTCAGCCAGTGATTGAAGCACATCCACGGCGACGGTGCACCCGATGGTGATCTGTTCGGTCTTTTTGATTTTCTGCCGGGAGACCTGAACTGGTTTCAAATCCTCCACAGCGGCAGCGGCAAACAGGATATCTGTTTCCGGAAACCATTGATCTGCTGCCTGAAGCATTTCTTCCGCCGTTGTCACATCGATTCGAGTCACTCCATACGGGGTAGTCAGATGGGTCGGCCCGGTAATTAACCAGACGTCCGCCCCCTGCAAGGCGGCCTGCCGGGCAAGCGCAAATCCCATTTTCCCACTGCTTCTGTTGGTGATTATCCGCACCGGATCAATCGGTTCCTCTGTACGTCCGGCTGTGACCAAGACCTTTTTATTTTGCCATGGCCTGTGCTGTGCAAATGATCGTGCCAGGGCCTCAAATATCCGGCTCCAGCCCTCGGCTAAGTCTATAACAGTGACGGATTCCGTGCTTTGTACCCCTTGCCCGGTTGTGAGAGAAACAGCAGGAACCCGATGAATCAGCGGTGCGAATTTGTTTCGGAGCTCTTCATCCGGCCTCCCATCCAGTTCCACCAATATTAATCCGGTGAGATCCCGGAGGTGGTCATCCCGTACGCAGGATTCCGCATCAGACAACACCTCCAGAGCCTCAAATTGGTGCAAACTCTGTTGAGAAATAAAAGGCCGTGCTTGTTCCGTCAGATAGGCGAACAGCCTGATCCCGGGAAATGAGTTCAGGTGTTCGAGGAATTCTGATGCTTTATAGAGTCGCTGCGATCCGGCAATCCCGAGAAGAATTGAAGAAGCAGTGAACCAGTCACTGGGAATCGCCCGCGTCGCCTTCAACCTGCTGTTCCTCTTCTTCCACTGATTCGCCTTTATACCGGAAAGTCAGATCGTTCTCCAACATCTCGCGAATTGCAAAGGTGGTCGCCTTTTCGATGGCATCAAAATCGATATCTTCCAGGTCTTCCCGGTCGAAGCCGCCGTCTTCTTCCACATCCTCCATAAAGGCCGGCAATTCCATCTTGGCCAGGCGTTCCGCGTTGACCTGTCTGGCCCGTTTGGCAATAACCACGATGGCTTCAAATGTATCCTGCGTTTGTTTCTCAAGTTCTGAGAAAGGAATTGTCTCCAGTGCCATGAATCATTTCCTCCGTTAACTCTTTTCGTTTCTGTTCAATTATTTTTTCTACCGTGGTGACGGTTGCGGGTAAGTCTTCATTCACCACTGTTTCATCGAATTTTTCTCCATACGACATTTCCATATCCAATCGCTTGAGCCGAAGTTCCATACTCTCATCCGATTCAGTGCCGCGATTTCGTAACCGCTCCCTGAGCGCTTTCACATCCGGTGGAACGAGAAAAATAGTGACACATTGTCGCGCATACAATTGCTTCAGTGACATCGCTCCTTTCACATCAATATCAACCAGCAGCACTGCTCCTTGTTCCAGAGCCGCTTTCACCGAGGATTTGAGTGTACCGTAATAGTGGCCGTGTACTTCCTCATACTCTGCCAGTTCACCAGCTGCAATTTTTTGTTCAAATTCCGGTCGGGAGAGAAAATAATATTCCTGCCCGTCCCGTTCATGTTCTCGCTGCGGGCGGGTGGTGCAGGAGACCGAAAAGGTATACTCCTTACGCCGTTTCAGGAGTGCTTTACAGATCGTCGTCTTTCCTCCTCCTGACGGTGAGGAAATACACACCAGTAATCCCGCACTACTCAACGTTTTGAATTTGCTCCCTGAGTTTCTCTATCTCGTTTTTGCAGTCCACCACAACATGGGAGATGTCGGCATTACTGGCTTTGGCGCCAATCGTATTCACTTCCCGATTCATCTCCTGCAGCAGGAAATTCAGTTTCTTCCCGATACCGCCGTCGGTTTCCAGCAGCGCGTGGAATTGATCGATATGGCTTTTTAAACGGACCGTTTCCTCTGTAATATCAACCTTATCCGCCAGATACGCTACTTCCTGGGCTAAGCGATCCCCGTCCATTTTTGTGTCCTCGAGTAATTCGCTGATGCGCGCTTCCAGATTCTGCTTCATCGCCTGCACATTCTCCCGGGATTGCGCTTCGATGGTTTGCACCGCCTGCCTGAGCCATTGCAACCTCTCTGTGAGATCTTCCTGTAACGACTGCCCTTCCCGCTCCTGCATTTGCCGGATATCCCGGAGCGCTTTATGCAGAATCGTATTCACATGTTCCAGTATGAACGAACCCTCCGGCATTTCCTGTTCATAGGTAAACAGATCAGGTAAATCGAGGAAATCGCTGAGAGTGGGATCGCTGGAGAGATCCAACTCCTGCCGGATTGCTTCAATCAGCCGGCGATAATGGTGCAGCAAATCCATATTGACCGCCAATTGTGAATATGTATCTTCCGTGCCATTCAGAGAGATTTTAACCGATATTTGCCCACGTTCAAAATACTCGCCAATCGTTTTCCGGAGGGCACCTTCGAAGGGGGACAATACGTCCGGAATACGTAAATTGACGTCAAGATACCGGCCATTCACCGAACGCACCTCCACCGATGCAGAGTACTCCTCAAACTCCTGCTCATACCGGCCGTATCCTGTCATACTATAGATCACCATACACTCCATTTTAATTTATAGCTTTCAAAAGTATAAATGTCTTTCCCGGTTGTCAACTCCGTATACAACAATAATAATCGACAGCAACGTGTTAATGTGAACAATCCCCCCGGAAGCGTTGCGAAATCCGGTTTGTATTCCATGGAGTTCCGGACAACGCGAGCACCGATGAATCATGTATTTTTGCCTCCTCGAAATCCCGGAGTTCCTTTGGCTTTTTACCGTACTCTTTCTATTTTCTCCTATGCATAGCCATTGGTTTACCCTGCGAAACTATTGGGAGAATATTTCTTCGCTTCTTCTTGGTGCAAAGATTACGCAGGTGTTTACCTATGAAAAAAATCAGTGCACGTTTATTCTGCTGACCGGTCGCGATCGCTACCGCATTGATTATGCCGGGAGCAGTGAACTCCCCTATTGTGTCCTGAAAACTCACCTCAATATTCCCCGCCGCAAAGTTCCGGTTTTCGAAAATATTCGAGGCGCTGAAATCCTATCAATTCATATGATTCCCAGTGATCGGGTATTGTGCTGGCAGTTTACCGATACTAGCCGACTTCTGTTTGAATTTTATGGGCGCGTTCCCAACATCTATCATGTTGATGAGGCGGATCATATCCTCTCTTCTTTTAAAGACAGAGGCCATACCGGGCGGATCGTATTCCGGGAGTTTTCCGGATTTCCCTACCCCCTCCCGGATGATTTTCAGGAACAGTTCTCTGTCGCGCTCCGGGAGCACCCCCGCAAATCTGCGCGCAATGCGCTGGCGACTTCGCTGCCGCATTGGACCGGTCTCCTGGGGAGAGAAGCTTTATACCGGGCAAACCTGGACGAAAATGCCTATGTCTCGGATCTCTCGCCGGGGGACATTACCGGCCTCTCCCGGATGGTCAAAGAAATCGTGGGCGAACTGGAAGCAGAAGACGCATATCTTTCCTCGCTGCCAGAACCTTTTTTCAGTCTGATCCCCCTTCATCACAGAAAGGACATTACGTGGGATGACCACCTTCCTGTCGAAGAAGCCTACCCCAGGTTTATCGGGGAGTTTTATCGCGGGAAGCGATTCAGGAGTCTGCAATCTGCACTGAAGCGATCCGTTGGCAGCAGAATAGAGCGGGCACAGCGGCGGAAAGAAAAACAGGAATCGGATCTGCGGGGCTGGAAGGATCCCGGGGAGTATCGAAAGTTCGCAGACCTCCTGATGTCCCAGGGTCAGAATGCCCGCCGGGAACACAACCAAATAGACGTCCGGGATATCATCGATACCCAGGAGCAAATCACTATCCCTCTCCAATCCGATCTATCCGTCATTGAAAACGCCCAGCAATACTACGAGAAAGCCAAAAAATCCCGGCGGGGCCAGGCCAAACTGCGGGAACAGATACAACAGACGGACCAGGAAATCATCGAGTTATCCGAGTATCTGGCGGCCATCGAGAACGCCTCGGATCTTGATATCCTGGAAGAAATCAACGCCCGGTTGGAGCAGATGGGGATATCCACCAGGCCGTCACGGGCGGAGGAACCTCTGGAGCGGAAACCTTATATCGAGTACGTATCCCCGGATGGCTGGCGGATATTGGTGGGGCGTACGGCGAAGGATAATGACGAATTAACATTTCACCTGGCCCATAAAGAAGATTTCTGGTTCCATGCCGAACATGTTCCCGGCTCTCACGTGATTGCCATGCCGGACAACAAAAACCTTCACAAGCCTCCCCCGGCCACACTGGAGTTTGCCGCTTCCCTGGCGGCCGGATACAGTCAGGCCAAACATTCTTCCCTGGTACCGGTGGTGTATACCAAGAGAAAATATGTGACCAAACCCCGGGAGGCCGGTCCCGGACAGGTGCGGTATCAGTTCGAAGAATCGGTGATGGTCGAACCCCGCACGAAATAATCCCGATACTCCAAAGGGTCTTCAAAAAGACGAAGAGAAGATATGGTGTGTAATCAGTTGGCAGTTGGCAGTTGGCAGTTGGCAGTTGGCAGTTGGCAGTTGGCAGAATTGAATATGTAGTTTCAGGGGATCAGGGATTCTCAGTGTGTTTCGGTGTTACAGATCTTTGTTTTTTCGCGGTCTTGACGATCTGTATGGTCTCATAACCCTACTTCCTTTTTCAATTCGTCCAGTTTGGCAAGCGCTTCTATCGGGGTCAAGGTATTAATATCGATTTTTTCCAATTCCGTCCGGAGTTTCTGTTCCTGTTCGCCGAACAGATCAAGCTGGGTGGTCGGAGCAGGAGGGGTAAAGCGTGTTTCCGTATCCACTCCGGCAGCTTCGTGTTCTTCCAGATGATGGAGGATTTCATTGGCGCGCCGGATCACCATCTCCGGGATGCCTGCCAGTTTTGCCACGTGAATCCCGTAACTGTGATCGCACCCTCCGGGGACTATTTTCCGCAGGAACACAATTTTCTCGCCGTATTCTTTGACAGCCACGTTGAGATTGATCACCCGCTCCAGCACCTCCTCCAGCTCGGTGAGTTCATGGTAATGGGTGGCAAAGAGCGTTTTGGCCGCCACCGATTCCGTGTTATGCAAGAATTCGGTGACCGCCCAGGCAATAGAAAGTCCATCATACGTGGAGGTTCCACGACCGATTTCGTCCAGGATAATCAGACTATTCGGGGTAGCATTATTCAAAATATTCGCCGCTTCGTTCATTTCCACCAGAAAGGTCGATTCGCCGCCAGCCAGATTATCGCTGGCACCGACTCTGGTAAAAATCTTATCGACCAGACCGATGGTGGCCGACGCGGCCGGCACCCATGCTCCGGTCTGCGCCATCAATACAATGAGTCCGACCTGTCTCAAGTACGTGGATTTCCCCGCCATATTGGGACCGGTCACCAGTTGAATTTGCCGTTCCGAATTATCGGCGAGGTAATCGTTGGCAATAAATTCTTCCCCGGGCGGCAACAATTCCTCCACCACCGGATGACGGCCATCTTTGATCTCAATCGCCTCCTCGGTGGTGATTTGCGGACGCACATAATTCCGGCGCCGGGCCACCTGCGCCGTACTGGTGTAACAATCCAGCCGGGCCAGCAGATCGGCGGTTTCCTGGATTTCCGAGGCATACCCGACAATATGCTCCCGGATCTGCGAAAAGAGTTCATATTCCAGAGATTCTATTTTTTCTTCCGCGGTGAGCACTTTCTCTTCGTATTCCTTCAGTTCTTCGGTGATATACCGCTCTGAGTTCACCAGCGTCTGCTTTCGGATATAGTCGTCCGGAACCTTCCCGGTATGCGTTTTGGTCACTTCGATGTAATAGCCGAATACCTTGTTATACCCGATCTTCAGCGAGGGAATATCCAGCTTTTCCCGTTCCTGCTGCTGCGTCTGTGCAATCCATTCCTTCCCGTGGGAGGCAATTTGCCGCAGCTCGTCCAGTTCCTTATTGTATCCGTCCTCGATGATACCGCCTTCCTGCAATTTTTGCGGGGGA
Organism: uncultured bacterium; assembly: GCA_964413425.1. GTDB lineage: Bacteria > Fidelibacterota > JAANXI01 > JAANXI01 > JAANXI01 > DATFLS01. The sequence goes on along the minus strand of CAYPST010000005.1, from coordinate 30,221 downwards.
TCATCCACCAGGGCTTCACTGATATACCGAATTAATTTCGTCTGATCCGGGAACTGCTCCCGGAACCGAATGCAGGCATCCACCTCAGACTCTGCCAGTAACTGCTGAATCGGGACCACCTGTTGCAGTGTCACCTTCAAACTCACCACCTCTTTCGGGCTTGCCCGGCCTGTACCCAACCGGGACAGGATGCGTTCCGGATCGGTGACCTTTTCCAGGATTTCACGCATCTGCTTTCTGAACGAATCCTTCTCGTAAAACGGAGCGATCATTTCCTGCCGGGCGAGAATGGCATCGCGGTCTTTCAGCGGCTGGCCAATCCATCGGCGCAGTCGTCTCCCTCCCCCTGCTGTGACAGTCTCATCCAGGATGGAAAGCAATGTTCCTTCCCGGGAGCCGCCCCGGATGGATTCGAACAGCTCCAGATTTCGAATGGTGGCGTCGTCCAATCCCACATAGAGATCGTCCGGCCGGCGGCGAATCCTGGTGATATGCGGGAGCTGCTGCTGGTAGTTCTCCTGAACGTAATGTAAAATAACGCCCGCGGCCCGTACGCCCAGGCCGAGATCTTCAATCCCAAAACCTTTCAACGAGGTCACCTGAAAGTACTCTTCGATTTGTTCGACGGCATAATCCGAGGAAAAAATCCAATCTTCCAGGTCAGTGAAGATGCCACGATAGGCGGGCAACGCCTGATGGAAGCCATTCAGCTGCTGGTGCGGCACAAGACATTCGCTGGGCCGACAGGCTGCAATCAGATCCGCCAGTTCGCCTTCCTCGACCTGCGTTACCTGAAACTCACCGGTGGAGACATCGATGAGAGCGACGCCCACCTGCTCATCATCGCGCACAGCAGCCAGCAGATAGTTATTCTGGTTATGCTGCAGATACTGGTCGGTGACAGCAGTCCCGGGGGTGATCACCTCCACCACATCCCGCTTCACCACCCCCTTCGCCTGCTTCGGATCCTCCACCTGTTCACAAATGGCTACCTTATAGCCGGCCTTCAACAGTTTGTGCAGGTGCATCTCCAGCGAATGGTGCGGAAATCCGGCCAGCGGAACTTCTGCCGCTTTTCCATTGGAGCGGGTCGTTAGCGTAATGCCCAGAATTTGTGAAGTGATTTTCGCATCCTCGTTAAATGTTTCATAGAAATCACCCATCCGGAAGAGGAGGATCGCATGCTGGTGTTTTCTCTTAATAGCCTGATACTGCCGCATTAACGGAGTTGTATCGTCTGAATTACTCATATGCTGTCATAGGTTTCTTCGTTTTCGTACTTCTCCCTCACGAATGGTCCAGCCTGCTGCATCTGTGTACTCCAGCAACGGTATTGCATACTTCCGGCTTCCGCCAATCATCTGCTTGAAATCACCCACTGACAATGTATCCTGATTTGTAAAATACTGGTGTAGTTTGTCTTTTAAAACACTTTTTACGTCTGTGTGCAGGTATAACTCACTGGTAATTCGCTCTATCTCGCCCTCATACTGCAAGATTTTCAAATATTGTCCTAACTCGTTTTCCGGGAGGTCCAACCCGTCTTGTACATCTCTGAAGGTCGGGGGGCGCAAGCCTGCATCGAGTATGAATTTTCGGATGTGTTCTTTTGTCTGCTGTTCCTCCGGAGTGAGTTGTATCTCATGGGACGGGAGTTTGAGAAGGGGGCCCTCTTCCGTAAGTTTCTCCTCCTTTAGCAGCTTTTCCAGTATAATCTCGGTTGTTTCTTCGGGCGCTGCGAGGTCCTGGACCAGCTGGGATCGCGGATATCCCGGTTCCCTGGGATGGCTTGTATGATAGCGGGCCAATCGTTCAACAGCCTGTGTTTCCAAAGACTGCATCGCTTCGGCACCAGCATATTTTCTGTCGCCCTCCATTAGATATTCTGTAAGGAATCCCTGCTCTACTAATGTTTCTACAGGACCCAGCAGGTGATCCTCTGCTAAAAACAATTCTCTGCTCAAATCAGTGATTGAAAGGAGCCGGGATTTATGGATGCGAGTTACTGCGTTCACTGCTGCCTGTAACTCCGTCAACGCCAGGATTTCGAGTATATCCAATAATTCCTGTTTCGGAAGATGCCGCAAGGATTGCGGGTATAACACCCTCCCCCCGCCAATGGTGAACATGGGGGAATAAAAACGGAGAATAAATCCATCGTTAAAGGCCACGACAGTCGGTTCTTCCAGTCGGAATTTCACCAATCCTGTTTTTCCGGGGTGGATACTATCACCGGCGAGTATCGAACAGCGGGCCAGTATCTCGGTGGTGCCCAGATGGAGGCGAATGCGCTGATTGTGTTCCAGCGGGCGTTCCGCTGTGTCCAGCATTTCTATGGTCGCATAGAATGCATCCGTTACTGACAGCCATCCCTGTATAGATAACTGAATTCCCCGTTCAATCTCCTCTTTTCCGACATCACTCAAGTTCAATGCCGCACGCTCGCTCATCCCGACAGCTTCCACATTTCGACCATGTGTCTGGATTCCCCGTATTTTTGTGAGACGGCGATTCGGTGTCAGTTCTACCGTATCTCCGGTTCGGAAGGTTCCCGAAATCACGCTCCCCGTGACTACAGTCCCGAACCCCTTCACCGAAAAAACCCGGTCCACCGGCAGGCGGGGAATCCCGCGATCCAGGCGCCGAGGCAGCTTCTCCGAGAGATCCAGAATAGCGGTTGTCACCTGGTCAATCCCCTGTCCGGTTTCGGCGCTGGTCCGGATAACCGGCGCATTCTCCAGGAAAGTCCCGGCAACCTGTTCTCTGACAGTGTCTTCCACCAGATCCAGCCAGTCCTCGTCCACCAGATCGACTTTGCTGATGACAATGCATCCGGCAGGCACCTGCAATAACTGCATAATACCCAGGTGTTCTCTGGTCTGGGGCATCACCCCGTCATCCGCTGCCACCACTAATAAGCCCGCATCAATGGTGGACACGCCGGTAACCATATTTTTTACAAATTTTTCGTGTCCCGGAACATCAATGAACGAAATGTCATCGGTGAGAAAAGCGAATCCGATGTCAATGGTAACCCCACGCTCCTGTTCTTCCTGCAGACGATCTGTGTCCGTACCGGTCAGCGCCTTGATGAGGGCCGTTTTCCCGTGATCGATGTGTCCGGCTGTGCCCCAGATGATTGGCTGCATCACTCGCCTCCTATCGCCTCTGCCAGTTCCTGAATCGCCTGAATCAGGGCCTCCTGCTGGTCCGGTAAAATCGTCCGGAGGTTTAAATAGCACTCATCCTCAATAATATATCCGACCACCGGCAGAGTTTCCCTGATTCGCAGCCACCGCATGATCTGATCGGCGGACCACCGGTCTGTATGGGTAAGCACCAGTGCCATACTCGGAATACGCTCGGTCGGGAGCGATCCGCTCCCGGCCTCGGTTGCCGCTTCGCGTAACTCCAGTCCCAACAGATCAATTTCATCGGAACTCAGCTGCCGGAGAATCTGTTCCCCAAACTGCTTTAGCTCCTCCGCCGATGGGGTGAGTAATTGATAGGTCGCATTTGTTGTGGGCAGTGCGTCCGGATTGATGTAGGTGCGAAGCGTCGCTTCCATGGCCGCGAAAGTGGTTTTATCACAGCGCAGAACCCGGGTCAGCGGATTCACTTTCATAGCATCCAGATATTTCTGCCTGCCACAGATTAATCCCGCCTGCGGGCCGCCGATGAGTTTATCCCCGCTGAAGGTCACCACATCCACCCCGTTCTCCAGCACCTGCTCCACGATCGGTTCATGGGGCAGTGAGTAACGTGCCAGCGGAAACAGGGCGCCACTACCCAGGTCGTATAATACCGGAATTTCATGGGCGTGTGCAAGCTCAACGATCTCTGCGAGCGCCGGGCTGGCAGTGAATCCCTGGACCCGGTAATTGCTGGGATGAGCTATCAGGATGAGTCCGGTGTTTTCTGACAGGGCATTCCGATAATCGCGCAGATGGGTACGATTGGTGGTCCCGACTTCCACCATCCGGGCGCCGGATTTCGCCGTCACCTCCGGTATGCGAAAACTGCCACCGATTTCGATGAGCTGTCCCCGGGAAATAATGGCTTCCGAACCATCGGCAAGGGTGTTCAGTGCCAGAAAGACCGCGGCAGCATTATTGTTCACCATGAGCGCCGATTCGGCACCCGTTAAAGCGCGGAGGAGATCTTCAATATGATCGTTGCGTTCTCCCCGGGTTCCGGTGGGCAAATCGAATTCCAGGTTGGTATACCCATGCGCTGCCCGGGCCATTGCTTCACGAGCCCGTTCGGAAAGAGGCGCCCGGCCCAATCCTGTATGGAGCACAATTCCGGTGGCGTTAATCAGGGGCTTCACCGTGTGCCGAACCCGATCCCGGCATCGCCTGTCCACCTCTTCGATCACAAGTTGCTCCAGCGTCTCGGCGTCATGGATCTCTGGTGGTGTATCAGTGAGTATCTGTTGTCGGAAAATATTAATGGTATCACGAATTTGGGCTACTGTATACGCCTCCGGAAGCGCATACTCCCGGTCTCTGATAACACTGAACACTTGATCTACCGCTGGCAGATGACGCAACAAAGACGACTTGTTCATGTTCTTCTCACGGACTTACGTTTTCTGAAAGTTATCCGACCACCAGGAGGCATGCAAGAGGTACGTTCTACCAGGATATGTCGGTTAGCAAACGTATTGACATGGCTACGACTGCAACTGCCAGGACTACCCGGATGAGCGGCTCGCCCTTCTCAACGGCCAGGTGGCTGCCGAGCCATCCGCCAATGCCCATACCCACCGCGAGAAGGAGTCCGACCAGCCAGTTCACCTCGCCGTGCAAGGCGAACACCAACAAGGCAATTGCCGTAAATACAGAGTTAATCACAACTTTATAACTATTGGTGTTCACTAAATCCAGACCATTGACCAGCGTAAGCGTGGCAATCACCAAAAAGCCGACCCCTGCCTGAATAAACCCGCCGTAAAATCCTACAAACAGGAAAAAAAACGCAGCCATCCAGCGTCTGGCGGGACTGAGCAACTCTTCTGTGCGCTCCAGCTTCCGGACCGGATTCCATAGAATAAGCCCCAGAATCACCAGCATCAGAACACCGAGGATTTGTTCAAACAATCGATCAGAGATATCGATAGCCACAGTTGCACCCAGAACCGCTCCGATGACTGCCGGCACCGCCAGAAAGAGTCCGTACCGAATACTCTGGAAACCCTTTCGGCGAAAGCCGGCGGCTGCGGTGACATTCTGCACAAATACGGCAATGCGATTGGTCCCATTGGCCGTTGATGCAGGCAATCCCAGAAATATTAACAGTGGCAGCGTCAGAAGGGAACCACCGCCTGCCAGTGTATTGAGGATTCCGGCTGCGATTCCGACCAGGGTGACCAATCCGAACTGGAGCACGTTCATCCGCACCCCCTCTCCCCAAGTAAAAAAGCCACCCCGGTCATAAAACGGCATGGCTTACCTGCTGTCCTGGCCATCGATGTCAGAAAATGCTTATTGCGTTTTGATCCGCGCCGCTTTTCCTTTGACCCGGCGCAGGTAATAGAGCTTCGCCCGCCGGACTTTGCCTTCCTTCAGTCGCTGTATAGATGCGATATTCGGCGAGTGCACCGGAAAGATCCGTTCGACCCCGATCCCATAGGAAATCTTGCGCACGGTAAATGTTTCGTTGACTCCTGAACCTTTCCGGGCAATCACAACGCCTTCAAAGCGCTGCAGACGTTCCTTTTCGCCCTCCCGCACTTTCACATCAACCGCAACAGTATCCCCCGGCCTGAACTCCGGAATATCATCCCGAATCTGTGTCGATTCGACTGTATCTAGTAAATTCATAATTCCCCCTGTTCACTGTTCGCGGTTGTCTTACTCTTGTCAGCGCTCATTCGCCATAGAAAAACAACCGTACTGATTTCCTCGTTCGCTGGGCCGGCAGGACTCGAACCTGCAATAGCCTGGTTAACAGCCAGGTGCATTGCCTATTATGCTACGGCCCAATATTTTATAGCTTAATAATATAATAGATTCTAATCTCCTTTATCAATCAATAAATCATTCCGGCGGGACCTGGTCCGCTGTAGCCGTTGTTCCTGTCGCCAGGCCGCAATATTGGCATGATGGCCGGAGAGCAGCACCTCCGGAACCCGAAGACCCCGGAACTCCTCCGGCCGGGTATAATGTGGCCCGTCCAGCAGTTCCCCACTAAACGAATCAGTTGCTGCAGACTCCGGATCCTGCAGCACCCCCGGCAGCAGCCGGACGACACTGTCAACGATAGCCAGGGCCGGAATTTCTCCGCCCGATAACACAAAGTCTCCCAGAGAGATTTCTAAGGTCACCAGCTGCTCGCGCACACGTTCGTCAACCCCCTTGTAATGCCCGCAGATAAAGATAAGATGATCACGGGCAACCAGCTCCCTGGCCTGCTGTTGGGTATAGGGGATTCCCTGGGCAGTCGGGAAAATCGTTTCACAGCCACCGTGCCGGACACACTCCTGCCGGCAGTATTCCACCGCCCGGAAAATCGGTTCGGGCTTTAAAATCATCCCCGGCCCGCCTCCGTAGGGCGCATCATCAATCTGCCGGTGCTTGTCGGTGGTGAAATCCCGGAGATCATGGACCCGGTATTCCGCGACACTCTTTTTCACTGCCCGCTCCGGGATACTGGTGTGCAGCGGTTCCTCCACTATAGGAGGAAACGCCGTAATGATATCAATAAGCATTGGATGTATCTAATAATCCCTCAATAGGTTTAATTCGAATACAATTTTGTTCTACATTGATTTCTTCAATGAATTCCTCGACCATCGGGATATAGGCCAGCCCCTGTTCACGCTCGACTACCAGGATATCATTGGCTGGGTTTTGCAGGATGTCAATAACCCGGCCGACTTCCTCTCCTGTGACAGTATATGTCTGTAATCCAAGGAGATTCTTGACATAAAAATGCCCATCCGATAAGGGGGCCAGTTCTTCTTCCGGGATAAAACAATACTGGCCCTGCAAATGCTTAATGTCCGCCACGGAATCGTGTTCTGCTAATGTGATATACACATACTTGCCTTGTTCTCTCACCTCTGCAACGGAGTAAGGAACTGCCAGTTCACCGGCAGGCCCCAGATATATTCTTTTCAATAAGTGGTATCGATCAGCCACATCCGAATAATTAAGGACCTTCAATTCCCCTTCCACCCCCTGCGTTCGCAGAATTTTGCCAATACAGACCAACAGGGATGTGATATGAAGTCTTTTCACTGGCATAAAACGTACTTCTCCGGGATAGCGCCAATGGCGTCCCTTCGGGAGAGGACTGCCGTTACGAATAAAAGACTCAGCAACCTGTAAATTAGATGGACACGATCACTCGATGATTTCGAGGATTGCCCGCTTTCCCCCGGTTTTCGCAGAAGTGGCTGTTAAGAGTGTGCGAATCGCCTTGGCCGTTCGTCCATTTCTACCGATGATTTTCCCGAGATCGCCGTCAGCAACAGATAACTCATAGATAGTTGTTCTCTCACTGTCGATCTGTGTCACCCGGACCTCATCAGGATTATCCACAAGGTGCTTTGCAATGTACTCGACGAACTCTTTCATCCTCTCGCCTCCGTTTTGTTGGCTTGCTTCGCCTCAGGCAGTCTCACGTTACCCCGACGGGGTGCCTTCGGGGCATAGTTCGGATATTACAGAACAGTCTTGTACCATAGTTACAGGTTTTTTCCACGATGATCAATCCCGGAGTTGCCCTCTCCTCTATCATCACGGGCGATTACATCAGATGATATTTGGCATTATTACTTTCAGGGAATGCACATAGAAACATCACGGCGCTCGAGCAGTGTGATGGATATCCCGGTTGCGAATGGTCCTCCTTTTTTATTCCTTGTCTTCCTTGTCTTTCCCGGTTTCCTTGGCTTCTTCCTCTTCTTCTTCTGCTGCTGCGGACTCATCATCCGTCTCTTCTGCCGCAGTTTCTTCCTCTGACATTTCGGCTGCTTCTTCAGGCGTTTCCTCCGTTGCTTCGACGGTATCATCACCAGCGGCTTCTTCCTTCTTCTCCTGACTGTCTTCCTCTGTGCTCGCTTCGGCGGTGTCTTCAACCTCCGTTTCCGTCGCATCTTCTGCAGGCTCTACTTCCTCCACCCCGGCAGCCGCCGCTTCTTCTGCTGCCTCTTCAGCTGGGGTTTTCTTTGCTGCTTCTCGCTCAGCCTTCTGTGGCGCTTCCTCTTCTTCGCGTTTCTCCTGGTCCGCCACGGCCGGCATTTTCGACTCGCGCAGTAACTGCCACTTCTGATATTCCCGGTTTATCTCTTCTTGCGATTTTCCCTGGGATTTCAAGTGCCATTTCAGAGCCAGCCCATGGTCTTTCATTAAATTCCGGATGGTATCACTGGGCTGAGCCCCCTGCTCCAGCCAGTAGAACAACCGATCCTCATCAATCTGAAATATCGGATTCTCAGGCAGGGGATTGTAGATGCCCAACCGCTCTAACTCCTTCCCGTCACGCTGCCGACGAGAATCAATGGCTATCACCCGATACACCGGTATCTTCTTCCGTCCCATGCGCTTCAAACGTAACTTAACAGACAACGATTTCCTCCTTTTGTTCTTTACATTGGTAATCCGGGAATCTGTCGTTGAAACTTTCCCCGGCTCATTTGCCGCATCATTTTTTTCATCTGGTTAAATTGCCGTAATAACTGATTCACGTCCTGTACGGTGGTACCGCTGCCCCGAGCAATGCGTTTGCGACGACTGCCCTGGATTATCTGCGGATTCTTCCGTTCTTCTTCTGTCATCGAGTTGATCATCGCTTCCACTTTATCCAGCTGCTTTTCATCCACCGACAAACCCTGCTGTTTCAATTTCCCCATCCCCGGAATCATATCCAGGATCTGTTCCAGCGGTCCCATATTGCGGATTTGTTCCAATTGTTCACGAAAATCCGTCAGGGTTAACTCGTTCTTCCGAATTTTGGCATTGAGCTGCTCGGCAGACTCTTCATCAATAGTCTGCTGCGCTTTCTCAACCAGGGAGACCACATCTCCCATCCCGAGAATACGCCCGGCAAGCCGCTCCGGATGAAACGGTTCCAGAGAATCAACGGACTCGCCGACGGATATAAATTTAATCGGCCGCGCCGTGACCGAGGTGATAGATAATGCCGCTCCCCCACGCGCATCGCCATCCATCTTGGTCAGTACCACCCCATCGAAATTCAGGGACTCCTGGAATTGCGATGCTGCATTGACTGCATCCTGGCCGGTCATCCCATCTGCAATAAACAGAATTTCATCCGGCTGCAGGGCAGATTTCAGCTGCGCCAGCTCCTCCATCATTTCCCGGTCGATATGCAGCCGGCCCGCCGTATCAAGAATAAGCACATCCTGATGGTTTTTCCGGGCAGAGGATCTGGCGCTCCGGCAGATTCCGAGTACATCGCTTCCCCCGTCCGTCCACACAGGCAGCCCCGCTTGTGCCCCCATTTTCTCGAGCTGCTCCCTCGCCGCGGGCCGGTAAACGTCCACGGCAACCAGTAACGGGCTATGCCCCTTCTGCTTCAGATACCGGCCAAGTTTTGCCGTAAAAGTCGTCTTGCCCGATCCCTGTAACCCGACAGCCATCACGGTATGGGGTGCCGAACCTGTGAGCTGGATTTCCGATCGCTCCGATCCAAGCAAATCTACCAGCTCATCGTGGAGTACTTTGACAATTTGCTGGCCGGGTGTGACACTCTTGAGCACCTCCTGCCCGACCGCTTTCTCCTTCACAGAGGCAATAAACTCTTTCGCCACCTTATAATTGACATCCGCCTCAAGAAGAGCTCGTCGTACTTCGCGCAACCCATCCACCACATTTTTTTCATTCAGGCGGCCACGCCCTTTTAATTTCTTTAGGACTCTCTCTAAATTTTCCGATAGTTGTTCAAACATAATTCCCTGGATTTAATTTTAGCAGATGAATTTAATTTCGATATGTGTACGTCGCAACTCTTTTTCCGTTCTAAATTTCCCGCTTTATTCCTGCCATGGAGATCTCCGGTGGTTATGATCTCAGAGTCACCAGGATTTGTATTTGCCCGTTATACCAGAAGAAATGCCAATCGTTTCTCCGAATATGAGTCTGTTTAGAAAACGCCTCGCCCCGAAGGGATGCTCCGAAGTCCCAGAAGGGATCCCGTTGGGGGAGTCCCCTGGACCTTCGGGACAAAGGGCGCAAAGAAATAATAAGGATTCATACGGTCCAACCGAAAAACATCTTTGGAGGCATCACATAGATTTAATAAACAGTTGCCCGTTCAATTACTTTCTGTTTTTGACCTGTTTTTTAAACACTCTCGAATATACGGTATCTCTCCGCGAATTTACCTGTTAATCCCGGTAGCGATCGATCGTGCATCGTCTCTAATTTTCTCTGATTCTCTCTAATTCCTTGTTTCCTCTGTCCCGATAAGCTATTACTTTTCATGTCGATTCAGCCTGTTCAGCCAAAGTCGTTGCAACGATTGGGCTCTGGGTGTGATTTTACTGAGCCCGGGATTTGAGGAAATGCCGGGCAGGCGCCGGATTCGCAATGGCGGCCCCTTCACACTCCCGAACAGGTGTAAATTTTTTTTGATGCCCTAGAAAGAATACGTATGCTCCCCGAGATCGACCGGCCGGTCATCCTGGCATCGGCTTCTCCGCGGAGGGCTTCACTCCTGCGCCAGCTGGGAGTGCCATTCCAGGTGCATCCTGCCCGCTTTGATGAGCCGAGACCACACCGGATCTCCCGGCCCCCCGGAGTCGCAGCCACCGAGATGGCGACCCAAAAGGCGCAGGCAGTAGCGCAACACTATTCTCGTGCGCTGATTATCGGTGCTGACACGGTGGTGGTCCTGCATGACAGGATGCTCGGCAAACCAGCGGATGACCGGGATGCGCAGAACATGCTCCGTGCGCTCAGCGGTGAATCACATCAGGTCATCACCGGAGTCGCCTTGTTGTTTTGGCCTGAGCAATCCGTGAATACCTTCACCGGGAAAACCATAGTGCAATTTCGAACCTTAACCGACCAGGAGATTGACCGGTATATTCAAACCGGCGAACCCCGGGATAAAGCAGGCGCCTATGGAATCCAGGGGAAAGGAGCTGTCTTAGTCCATTCCATTCACGGCGATTATAATACTGTGGTCGGATTTCCGCTCACCGCGTTCTACGAGCAACTTCTCGAGCGGCAGATGATTGAGTGATCCGGGAGAATCTTTTTGGTTGATCCGGGGTTTTATTTCATTACATTTTGCGGATACGGCGTTCGAGTGCAGTCAAGAGGGCTCCATGAAAAATTTTTTCCAGGAATTCAAAGATTATCGGGAAGAACAAGATATCACCCTGGAAGATATTTCCGATGTCACAAAAATTAACGTCCGGTTCCTCCAGGCGCTGGAGGAAGGCAATTTCGATGTGCTCCCCGGCACCTATATCCGATTGTTCCTGCGCGCATATGCCAAAGAAATCGGCATTGACCCGGATGAAGCCATTGAAAAGCTGGAAATTTATCAGGGGAAAATCTCCGAATTCACACCCAAAACCAGGACAGCCCAGCCGGAACTACCGGAAAGACCGGAGTTTGGCGAGAGTCCCGGCCCCGCCAGGATTAACCTGAAACCCAAAAGTACGTTCAACTGGAAACGCACGCTCATCATTTTAATACTCTTCGTGGCGGTCATCTGGGCCATCAAAGCCTACGTCAGCAGCAGCCCGGAAAGACGCCCCGGCTCACAAAGCACCGAACTTCAGTCTGCCCGGCAGGGAAACCGCACGGTCTCTTCCGAAGATGTGGTCTCCGATGCCCAGTTCGAGGGCGGTGAGGTTGTTGACAGAACCCAGCAGTCCGTTCCTTCAGTGAATGTGAGCGAAGATATTGTGTTGCAGGTACATGCCGTGGCCCGAACCTGGCTGCGCGTAAGACGAGACAACGCGCCCAGTGAAGAATATCTCTTTCTTCCCCAGGATTCGAAGACCTTCCGGGCGACAAACCGGATCGAATTACGAATTGGCAATTCAGCCGGAGCGAAGCTGACGCTGAACGGGGAACCCATCCCCGACCTGGGATCCTCCAATACCGTAACTGATCTGGTCATCAATGAAAATGGAGTGGTGGATAAAACCACGGTCATTCCGATGACCGCATCGGTGGAAGGTGATACAACCGCGTTCTGAGCCCCGACGCTGCATCTGCATTCTCCCCACAGTCTGGCTGGCTCTTGCACATTTTTTCTCATTTTGACACCGAATGGCATTTATTTTCATTTTGTACTCTATCTGTTCACTTACATAATGAAACTTTAGCATATTTTATCATATAATAGTAAAAGCTACCATTTCAATTAGTGCTTATTTTTTAATTCTTGACAAACCAGAAATACTGGTGTATAATTGTGGGTAACAGTGGGTAACTATCCCAAATATGTAAGCAGCGCATTGGCTCCATGGTATCGAGAACAAATACATTTATTGGAGAGTACAACTACTCTATTGATAGTAAGGGGCGGATTAATATCCCCTCCAAATTCCGGCAGGCCCTCTCACCGGACTCGGATGGTACCTTTGTAATTACACGCGGATTGGATCAATGCGTTTGGATTTACCCGCTGGAAGAATGGGAGCGCATCGAGGACAACTTACGGAGCCTCACGTTCCTGCGTCCGAAGGAACGTGATTTTATCCGGCAAATTGTGCGATATGCCACTCCCACCAAGTATGATAAACAGGGGCGGGTCATGCTTCCGGCGACATTACAGAAAATCGCCGAACTGGATGATCAGGTGCTCATTATCGGTATGCTCAATAAGATCGAGGTCTGGAATCCGGAGATTATTGATGAACGATATGACACCTTTCTCGACCTGACAGACGAAGATTACGAATCGTTTGCGGCACAAATCAAATTATAACTCCGGGATGGCAGCACCGCATGTGCCTGTGTTAGTTGAGGAGGTCGTACACCGGCTGATCACGAAAAAAGATGGCATCTATGTGGACGGCACGGTGGGTGCCGGGGGTCACAGCCGTGCCTTGTTACAACGGCTCTCCCCCGATGCTGTCTTACTGGGCATCGACGCGGATGCGGCAATGCTGGATATTGCTGAGGAGCGGCTCCGCCAGTTTCCGCAGACTGTCTTGCTGGCGGAGGCGAACTTCAGCCAGATGGAGACAATCCTCCGGCGGGAAGGCATTGAAAAAATGGACGGCTTGCTCCTGGATTTGGGGATATCATCGTATCAGATCGATCAGCCTGCGCGGGGATTTTCGTATCAAAATGAGGGCCCATTGAATATGCGTTTTTCTCAGACAGATGAGTACACTGCAGCGGCATTTATCAATACGGCCGACGAGCAGGATCTTCTGGACGTAATACGAAAATACGGTGAGGAGAAGAATGCCAGATCGATAGCCAGATCCATACTGCAGCGACGCCCCATGAAAACGACGAGCGACCTCCGGCAGGCTGTGGAATCGGTGACCCCCGACCGCTACCGGAATAAAACGCTCTCACGGGTATTTCAAGCGATCCGCATCTACGTGAATCGTGAACTGGAGGTTCTCGAACGCACGCTGCACTCCGGTATTCCGTTGCTGAATCCTGCAGGTCGGATAGTGGTGATCTCCTATCACTCTCTGGAGGATCGCATTGTGAAGCAGATGTTCCGGGAAGCGGAAAAGGACTGCGTGTGTCCGCCGGAACTGCCGACCTGCGTGTGTGAGAAGGAACCGACGTTGCGGGTACTCACCAGAAATGTGGTGCGTCCGTCTGAGGGAGAAGTCGAACGGAATCCCCGGGCACGCAGTGCGCGCCTGCGATCCGCAGAGAGGGTATAAATGGCTCGGAAAAAATCGCGCACCAAAAACACGGGGGATTTCTTCTTCACCTTTTCATTCGTGATCATCACCAGCATTATGATAGGGCTGTTTGTCGGATACCTCTGGATTCACAATGCTGTCACCAGCACCATCAAAGAAAATATGGCGCTTCGGCACATGGAAACGCAGCTGGAAAATCGAAATAAAGAATTGAACAGTGCAATATCCCAATTATCCCGGGGAGATCGCATTAAACGTATTGCACGGGATGAATTGCAGATGGTCATCCCGGAGCCGGAGTCGTTAGCCATTTTTGTGGAACCCGAACAGCATAAACAGACACACTGACCCTGGAAATATGACACCCTCAGATAAACGATATTCAGGCAGATTTGTGAGCATACTCCTGGCTTCTCTGGCCGCATGGGCCCTGATTATCGCCCGGCTCTACACGGTGCAGATTGTGGAAGGGCAGAGTTATCGGGAAATCGGCAAAAACCAGGCGGAGAACAAAACCCCTATTCCGGCCATCCGCGGCAACATTTATGACCGCAACCGGAATCCGCTCACCATGAATGTTCCGCAGTATTCGTTTGGTGTGCGTCCGCAGGAAGTACAGGACAAATATGCGCTGGCGACGAAATTTGCGCATACCCTGGGTGGGTCCAGGGCACACTTCCTCAGCAAACTGAATTCCGCTCAACCCTTTATCTGGCTGAAACGCAATATTGCAAAAAACAAGGTCGAGTCGCTGATTGAGTATGAGGATCCCGGATTGATCGTCGAAATTCGCGGTACGCGTTATTATCCGTACCAGGAAATCGGAGCCCAGGTAATTGGTGCCACCAATGTGGACGGGAAAGGCATTACCGGATTAGAAGCGCAGTACGACTCCCTTCTCCGGGGAAAACCCGGATGGACGATTCTGAAAAAGGATGGCCGGGGGATCAGTATGCCCAGCCCGCGCTATCCATCGATTGATCCGGTACACGGGCACGATATAGATCTCACCATTGATCTGGAATACCAGACCATCGTGGAGGATGCGCTTTCCGGAGGATTGAGAACCTACGCGGCATCCACCGCCACGGGGATCTTAATGAATCCGTCCACCGGGGCGATTCTGGCTATGGCTTCTCTTCCCTCCTATGACCCCAACACTCCGGAACATTCCCGCTCGAGCAATATGAATAACCGGGCGGTCACCAATATTTTCGAACCGGGATCCACTCTGAAGATCGTGACCGCCACTGCAGTGCTGGCAGAACACATCTGCCATCCGGAAGATATCTTTTTCTGTGAAGAAGGAACATTCCGGAAAAATGGAAAGATTATCCAGGATTGGAAGCCCTTCGGATGGTTAACTTTTGAAGACATTATCGCCAATTCCAGCAACATCGGCACCATTAAAATCGCGGAAAGGGTGGGCCGGGATCTCCTGTATCAATATCTCACAAAATTCGGCTTCGGAACCAAAACCGGCCTGAATTTTATGGGTGAGGTGCCGGGGATTGTGCATCCGCTTTCCCGGTGGACGGATATGAGTATGGCGAGCGTTCCCATCGGATATGAAGTGTCGGTCACTGCCCTGCAGCTGGCGAATGCCTTTGCAGCTATTGCCAACGATGGCTATCTCATGCAGCCGTATCTGGTCAATCGCATTATCGATCAAAGCGGCGCCACCATCTATCGGGGGAGGCCCAAGGTGGTTCGCCAGGTGGCTTCCCGAAACGCTATCCGGCAGGTGAAAGACATGCTGGTGGAAGTCGTGGAAGACGGGACCGGCACGCGAGCCCGGATTGAGGGGATGCGCATGGCCGGGAAAACCGGCACCGCCCAACAGCTGATTGACGGCAAATATTCAGACACGCAGCATACCTCCTCTTTTGTGGGATTTTTGCCGACAGGGAATCCGAAGTTGCTGTGTGCCATCATTTTAGATGCACCGGAATTCGGACACCACTGGGGCGGACACGCCGCGGCACCGGTTGCCAGAAATATCTTTTCGCAAATCATCAATTCCACGGATGAATATTATGCAGCGGTGGACGAAGACACCGTCGCCGCCCCGGTGATCAGAGATACGCAGGCACCCGGCCTGGAAACCTCGGGCACGAATCCGGTGATCCTGACCACTCAAATGGATCTCCGGCAGCCCCGACCCACCGGAACCCGTCAGAATGAGACCGCCGACCCCCTGCGCATGCCGGATGTCCGGGGAAGGAGTCTTCGGGAATCATTGGTAACCCTGTATGACCTCGGCCTGGAAGTCCAAATCACCGGGTATGGCCGGGTGACGGCACAGCAGCCCCCACCGGGCACTCATCTGAAACCGGGAACTATTTGCGAACTTGAGTTGAAGAATTAATATATGAAACGAAGCATGCGCGAGTTACTGGGAGAAATACGCTATTCGGATTCCGGGGAGGTTCTGGTCTCCGGATTTACCAATGATTCACGGGAAGTCCGGCCGGGCGAGGCCTTCGTGGCCATTCCCGGGACAGAAGTCGATGGCCACCGGTTCATTCCGCAGGCGGTGCAGCGCGGCGCGGCCGCCCTCGTCTGTGAAACACCTCCCGCAGATCCGGACATTCCCGTCTTCAAAGTGCAATCCTCCCGCCGTGCCTTCTCGCAAATGGCAGCGGCCTGGTACGGTTTTCCTGCGGAAAAACTGACCATCATCGGGGTAACCGGCACCAATGGCAAAACCACCGTTACGACTCTTCTCAGGAATATCCTGGCAGCCGCCAGGATAAAATCCGGAACCATCGGGACGTTCGGTTATACGGTGGCCGGAGAGTTTTTCGCCACCAATCTGACCACACCTGACAGCAAGGAGCTCCATCAATATTTTCATCAGATGGTGCAAAACGAGGTAAAAATTGCCGCCATGGAAGTTTCCTCCCATGCCCTGGCCCTGGAAAGAGCAGCCGATATCCCGTTTACGACCGCCATCTTTACGAATATGGGGCGCGATCATCTGGATTTTCATCAAACGCCCCAGGCGTATCGCGCGGAAAAAGGGAAACTTTTTCAAGCATTGCCGGCTTCCGGCCATGCCATTTTGAACAAAGACAGTACAGAGTTTTCCTGGTTTGCCGATATAACAGGAGGTACGATTATTTCTTACTCGTTGGAATCAACCTCAGCCAGGTATTATTATACGGAATTTACCCTGGGTTTTCAGGGATGCAGAGGCATACTACAGGCTCCCGGGGGCACATTGGATATTGCAACACAGTTGCTCGGACGGTTTAATCTTTCCAATATACTGGCGGCGACCGCCGCAGCGCAGCAGCACGGTATCTCGGAGAGCGCTATCCGGCAAGGCATCGCGGAGACCACGGTACCAGGCAGATTTGACCGGGTCCCGGCGCCCTATCATTCCCCGACCATCTTTGTCGATTATGCTCACACTCCGGACGCACTGGCGTCTGTACTCAAAGAGTTGCACTATTTGAGGAAACAGGAGCACACCGACCGCCATATCGTTCTGGTATTCGGGTGCGGCGGGAACCGGGACAAGCAGAAACGGCCTGAAATGGGACGGATCGCTGAGCGATACGCAGATAAATTAATCATCACCAGCGATAATCCCAGGGATGAGGATCCGCTGCACATTATTCAGGAAATCAATCAGGGGATCTCGCGTCCCGATGTTATCCTGGAACCGGATCGTCGCCAGGCCATTTATACGGCTGTGGACCTGGCCGACCCGGAGGATATTATCCTCATCGCCGGCAAGGGTCACGAAACCTATCAAATCGTCAAAAACAAAAAATATCCGTTCGAAGACAAACTCGTGGCAAAGGACGCCTTGAAGGAGCTGCGGCAGCCATGATCACCTGGGAGGATATCCACAACCTGGATCCGCTCCACACGCAGAATCTGCCGACGGATATCGATATCCGGGGAGTTGCCATCGACAGCCGGCGAATCGAACCGGCTATGATTTTCATCGCCCGGCGGGGCGCAGAAACAGATGGGCACCGGTTCATCGGAGAGGCACTCCAACAGGGCGCGCTGGCGGCACTGGTGGAGAAAACATGGTTCGCAACGGCTTCCCCCGCCAGAGACTGGCCCCTGATTGTGGTGAACGATTCCGACAGGGCGCTGCGTCAACTTGCCGGCCTGGTGCGAGATAAAATACATGTTCCGGTGCTGGGCATCACCGGAAGTAATGGCAAGACCACCACCAAAGAAATGCTCGCACAGATTCTGGCAGCGAGCTATTCCCCGCTGGCGACCCCCGGCAATTATAACAATCTGTGGGGATTACCGCTGACGATTCTCGGAGCCAGAGCAGAGCATGACTTCTGGATCCTGGAACACGGAATGAATCATCCGGGCGAAATACGGGCATTGTGCGAGATCTCTCGCCCCACGGCCGGGCTCGTCACCACCATTATGGAAGTCCATTCCCGGTTCTTTCGTTCGCTGGATCAGATAGCGGATACAAAATTTGATTTATACCGATCACTCCCCGGTGACGGGATTGCGTTCCTGAATATGAACGATGGCTATATCAAAGATTTTGCACCGCATACCGACCGGATCGTTTCGTATGGTATAGACGTCTCTGCGGATATCACCGCTTCCATTCAATCCCTGGATGACTACAGCCGGGTCCGGCTAACTATCGATGGCATCGGAACGCTGCAACTGCGGGTTTCGGGCGCATTTCAGGCCACCAATGCGCTGGCGGCAGCGGCCGTCGGGTTAACCTTCGGTGTTGCTCCGGCAGAGATCCGTGAGCGGCTGGAGGCATTCCGGGCCGTGCCGGGACGCGCCCGCATCCTTGAGCGCAACGGGAAAACCATCATCGATGATTCGTATAACGCCAACCCGCAATCAATGAAAGCGGCACTGGATATTCTGGGCGCCGCCCCATCGGATCGACGCAAGGTGGCTGTCCTCGGGGATATGCTGGAACTAAACAGCTCCCGGGATCAGAAACACCGGGATATCGGTGCCTACGCGCGTTCCCAAGGCATTGACGTGGTCATCGGGATCGGACCGCTTGCCCGATTCATCACGGATGAAGCCGCGAAACGGCAGGCCGTTCAGACCCATCATTTCGAGAATGTCGCCAGGTGCCTCGAGGCGCTCCCGGAGATACTGAAAGAAAATGATACGCTGCTCATCAAAGGATCGCATGGGATTCAGTTAGAAAAAATACTGGAGGATCTGTAGTGCTTTATCATTTACTCTATCCCCTGCGGGACTATATATCCGGGTTGAATATTTTTCAGTACATCACCTTTCGCGCCGGTGCGGCCGCTATCTCTGCCCTGATTATCGCCTTTATTTTCGGCCCCTTTGTGATTCGAAAACTCAAAGAGCACAATATCGGCGAAGAAATCCGGACCGACGGGCCCAAAACCCATTTTGACAAGCACGGGACTCCGACCATGGGAGGATTAATCATTCTGGTCGCCACCCTGCTCCCGACGCTCCTGTTTGCGAATTTGAAAAATTTATATGTGATTATGCTCTTCGTGGCAACCGTCTGGATGGGGCTCATCGGCTTCCTGGACGATTATTTGAAGGTAGTGAAAAAACTCCCCCGGGGACTGATTGTCCATTACAAACTACTGGGGCAAATCAGTCTCGGCATACTTATCGGCACGTGGATTTACTTCGAACCCGCTTTTGCCGAATTCCGCTCGGTGAGTACGGTCCCCTTTTTCAAGAATTATGAAATCGATTTTGGCATTCTTTATATCCCGGTGGTGATGATAGTCATTACCGGTACTTCCAATGCAGTCAACTTAACCGACGGCCTGGACGGTCTCGCGGCCGGCCTGCTGGCTATCAGTATTCTCACGTTTGCCGCGATTACCTACATTTCCGGCCGGGTGGATTTTAGTGATTATCTCAATATTATCTATCTGCCGGGTATCGGCGAAGTCACCATTTATTGCGCGGCGCTGATCGGGGCACTGCTTGGATTTCTGTGGTTCAACGCCAACCCGGCCATGGTCTTCATGGGAGATACCGGAGCACTCTCTGCCGGTGCCGCACTGGGCACAGTGGCTGTGCTGGTACGTAAAGAGCTGCTGCTCCTCATTATCGGTGGCATATTCGTTGCCGAAGCCTTATCAGTGATCATCCAAACCTCGTATTTCCGTTGGACCAGAAAACGCACCGGCGTGGGGAAACGGGTGTTCAATATGGCGCCGCTTCATCACCATTATGAACTCAAAGGGTGGAAGGAAAATCAGGTGGTGGTCCGCTTCTGGATCATTGGCATCTTACTGGCCTTGTTGTCGTTAACCACCTTTAAGATTCGATAGGACGAATGGCTTCACAGGCACACATAGATTCGCTCCATCAGCGGCCGGTGGCGGTCCTGGGTGCGCAGCGCAGCGGAATTGCGGCGGCCACACTGCTGCACCGATCCGGCGCGCGGGTTCTGCTCTCGGATTCTGCTGACGATGCGGTGTCCGATGAGATGCAGCAATCTCTCAGAAATATGGGTATCGAGGTAGAACTCGGACAGCACTCGCAGCGGGTGTATGATGCCTCCCTGATCGTGATCTCTCCCGGCATTCCGGAGACGGCCCCGGTGATCCGGGAAATCGAGCGCCGGAATATCCCGATGATCTCGGAGGTGGAACTGGCTTCCTGGTTCGTCAGGGCGCCGCTGATTGCCGTGACCGGATCCAACGGGAAGACCACCACCAGTACGCTCATTGCGAAATTTCTGGACAACCGCTTCTATGCGCCGCGACTCTGTGGTAATATCGGCAACTCCTTCGCCGGGATGGTGCAATCGAATCACCGGGAAGGACGGCATCCTGTGTATGTGGTGGAAGTCAGCAGTTTTCAGCTGGAGCGCATCCCGACATTTCGTCCCGACGTCGGAATCATCCTGAACATCACTCCGGATCACATGAACCGCTACCAGGGATTTGACGAGTACGTCACCGCCAAATTGAATATCACTGCCAACCAGACCGGCAGGGACATCCTTGTCTATAATATGGATGATCCGGTGCTGGAAAATATTGAAACGGAAGCCCGGTTGATCGGGTTCTCACTGCATCCGGACCGGGCGGCCGGCCCTTTCCACTGGGACGGATCACACATCCTCTGGGATGATGAGCGGTTGATCGCCTATCAGGACTGCGGTCTGAAAGGCATGCATAACCTGGCGAATGTTTTAGCCGGTTTAAATGCGATTCATGCGTATATCCCCTCCGGAGAACACCCGGAATTTCGGGAGCATCTCCGGCAAGTCTTACGCCATTTCTCCGGCATCGAGCACCGGATGGAGTTTGTCGCTGCGGTGGATGCTGTTTCCTTTTACAACGACTCGAAAGCCACCAATATCGAATCGGTGAAATATGCCATCGAAAGCTTTGACCATCCGGTGTTTCTCATTCTGGGAGGCTATGACAAGGGCGGTGATTTTACTCAGCTGATCCCGGGCATCCGGAAACACGTGAAAAAGACCCTGGTGATTGGCAAAGATCGCCGGAAAATCCAGTCGATGCTGGAACCGTCGGTATCGGTGGCATTATTCGGGGGATTGCCCGAGGCTGTCCGGTTCGCGGCTGATGAGGCCGAGCCTGGCGATGTGGTTCTGTTATCACCGGCCTGTGCGAGCTTCGACCAATATACGAATTACGAGGAACGAGGGGCACACTTCAAACAGCTGGTAGAGCAACTGAGACAATGAAAACAGTCAGAACAGCATACGATCGGACCATCTTTATCCTGGTGTTTCTGCTTACCGGCATCGGCACGGTCATGCTCTACAGCGCCAGTTCCACGGTTGCGACGGATGAATTCGGTCATTCCAGTTACTTTCTTCAGCGCCATCTCCTCCGGATTCTGCTGGGAGCGGCCATCATGATCGGATTGATGCGCTTTAACTACCGGTATCTGAAAAAACTCTCCCCACTGATTTACATCGTCAGCATCCTGTTATTACTGGCGACTCTGGGCTATTACTGGTCCAATAACCTCTCCTCTCCCGCCAGATGGCTGCCCATTGGCCGGTTTCACCTCCAGACCGCCGATATGGCGAAATTTGCTGTCGTCATCTATCTGGCCGCCTATATGAGCCAGCGCCGGGAGAGCATCCGGGAATTCAAGCACGGGCTGCTGCCGGCCGTAATAATGATTTCGATCTGCGTGGTGCTCATCATCATTCAACCGGATTTCAGCTCCGCCGTTTCTATCGGTTTTATCGCGTTTTTTCTCCTGTATCTCGGCCGGGCGAAAATCAAGCACCTCATCTTGCTTACGGTAACTTTTCTCACTCTCTGCGGCATCGTTGTGTATAACTCCTCCTACAAGATTGAGCGGTTGAAAACGTTTATGAATCCGGCTTCCGATGTCACCGATGCCGGCTACCAGATACAGCAATCGTTGATCAGTCTGGGCAACGGTGGTCTGCTGGGAATGGGATTGGGCGACAGCTATGAAAAAAACCTGTTTCTTCCCGAACCGCATACGGACTTCATTTATGCCATCATCGGCGAAGAATTGGGATTTGTGGGAACCGCAGGCATCTTAACCCTGTTTCTCCTGCTCTATTTACAGATACTCCGGATTTCCCGGAGTGCTCCGGATCTGTTCGGGATGTATGTAACCGCGGGGCTGGGCACCGCTATTTTCCTGTATGCGGTGATCCATACCGGCGTGGTGACGGGACTAGTACCGACCACCGGATTACCCTTGCCCTTCATCAGTTACGGGGGCTCGCATCTGGTCATCACCATGGCCAGTATCGGGGTCATTTTGAATGTCTCGAGTTATCGGGCTGCCGGGAAGGAACAGGGCGGATGGTAGCTTCGACGAACATACGTGTCTTATTTGCAGGAGGCGGGACCGGCGGCCATCTCTATCCGGCTCTCCGGCTGGCGGAAGGCCTGCGGGAATATGCCGGCGAAAACGGCACCCCAGAACCGGAGATCGCCTTTATTGGCAATCCGGACGGAATCGAAGGCAAAAAACTTCAGGGACACGAGACGTTCTATCCCATTCAAATCCAGGGATTCCACCGGGGCAACGCCGGGACAATGATCCGGCGCAACCTGAGCTTTCTCCGGAAATTAGTGCGGGGTTATTTCCAATCACGGCGAATCCTAAATGCGTTCCGGCCCGACATTCTGGTGGGTACAGGCGGGTATGTCAGCGGCCCTCCCCTGTTTGCTGCTGTCCGGCGGGGTATTCCCACGCTTATTCAGGAGCAGAACAGCTTCCCGGGAATGACCACCCGCCTCCTGGCGAAATGGGTGGATGAAATACACGTGAACTATCAGGAAGCGGCAAGCAGGTTGAATGGAAGACACCGGATTTATCTCACCGGGAATCCGGTCAGAAAGGTGGCCATTGCCATGACCTCTTCTTCGGCGAAAAGACAGCTGGGCTTTCACGAAGATACTTTCCTCATTACCGTGATCGGCGGCAGTCAGGGCGCCGAACCGATTAATCGCCATCTGACAGCGCATCTGGAGTGGTATCGCAGCAGAAGTGAATTTGGCCTGCTGTGGCAGTGCGGAACCCGGAATCTTGAGAAATACCGCCACCATCAAACCAGCGATCTCCGAATCCAGGTGAAGGGATTTCTGGAGAACATGGATGTGGTGTATGCTGCCAGTGATCTGATCATCGGGCGGGCCGGGGCGCTCACTATTTCCGAGCTCGCCATGGTTGGCAAACCTGCGATTTTAATCCCGTTACCTACTGCGGCAGCCAATCATCAGTACCATAATGCCATGAGTTATGCCAGACACGGAGCGGCGGTTGTGGTGGAGCAATCCCGTCTGCCGCACGGCGAACTGGAGAAAACCATCGCTCTCTTGCAGGACTCACATGAGCAACTCGAGATTATGGCCGCCTGTGCCCGGGGACAGGCAAAACCGAACGCCACCAGAGACATCATCAATGCAATTTATAATTTAGCGCAGGACGTGGCCTATGTTTCGCAAGTTTAAGAAAATTCATTTCATCGGAATCGGCGGCATCGGGATGAGCGGAATCGCCGAGCTGCTGCTCAATTTGAACTTCGAGGTCACCGGGTCGGATCTGAAAATGTCGGAAACCACCCGTCATTTGGAGGAGAAAGGCGCCACTGTGTACGAGGGACATGATCCTGACAATGTCAACGAAAGCGATGTGGTGGTGTACTCCTCGGCTGTGACGCTGGACAATCCGGAAGTGCAGGCGGCGCAGGAACGGAAAATTCCCATTATCCGGCGGGCGGAAATGCTGGGCGAACTGCTGAAGTTGAAACAATACAGTATCGCGATTGCCGGCACCCACGGAAAAACCACCACCACTTCCATGGTGGGACAGATGATGGTTTCCGGCGGGATGGACCCGACCCTGATTATCGGCGGCATCATTAAAAACCTGAAAAGTAATGCCCTGCTGGGACACGGGGACTATGTGGTGGCGGAGGCGGATGAATTCGATCGCACCTTCCTCAGCCTCACCCCCACCATTGCCGTGATCACCACCATCGAAGCCGAACACCTGGATACGTATAAAGATCTGGAGGACTTAAAGGATTCCTTTGTCCGGTTTGCGAATAAAGTCCCCTTCTACGGGGTGGTGTTCGCCTGTCTGGATGAACCGACCATTCAGGATATTCTGCCCCGGTTAACCCGGCGCTATATCACCTACGGTCTCTCAACCCAGGCGGATGTGCGAGCCGTGAACGTGCACTATCAGGAAATGCAGAGCGCGTTTGATATTTACGTGGGAAATACCCATTACGGGCATATTTCCCTGCAGCTCCCCGGTTCACATAATGTGAAAAACGCCACCAGTTCCGTTGCTCTCGGCCTGGAATTGGGGATGTCGTTTGAGGAAATCAAGGCCGGGCTGGAGTCATTCGAAACCGTCACCCGCCGGTTCGAAATCCGCGGCGAATACAACGATGTGCTGTTCATTGATGATTACGCCCATCATCCCACAGAACTGAAAGCGACGCTCACCGCCGCCAAAGAAGGCTGGAACCGGCGGGTCCTGGCGGTTTTCCAGCCACACCTTTATACCCGGACCCGTGACTTCAAAGATGAATTCGGGAAGGCATCTTTACAGTCAGACATTCTCGTTGTGACTGATGTCTATCCCTCACGCGAGGAGCCGATTCCCGGAGTGACCGGCTCCCTCATCGCCGAAGCAGCGCGCGACTTCGGGCATAAACAGGTGCACTATGTGCCGGACAAGAAGGAGATTCCCAAGCAGGTTGCCGAATTAATCCGTCCCGGCGACCTGGTGCTGACTCTGGGTGCGGGAGACATCACGAAATATAACAAGGAAATTCTGGCAGCCTACCGGGCTGTGGCAGCATAACAAAGTTACCAAGAACCGATTCAACACAGGCCTATTCATGCTTCGCATCGGACTGGTCATTGCGAAATTATTGATACTACTTCTGGCCATCGCGCTTCTGGGATATGGGTCCTGCTACTATGCGAATTCCATCGATCTGTTCAGTCTGCAGAAGGTCGTGGTGAGCGGGACTTCACTGGTGCCCAATCACGAAGTGCTGAAATCTTCCGGTGTCACCTTTGGCTCGTCTCTGTTCCATCTGCCGCTCGATTCAATTCAGCAGCGGATTGTCGCGCATCCTTATATCCAGGCGGTACAAATCAGCAGACAGTTTCCGCGAACTGTCTTCATCCAGGTGCGGGAGCGGGATCCGATTGCCTATATAAATCATGGCGACTTCTCCTGTGTGGATCAATATGGTGTCATTATCCCCGTTCCCCGCACAGAGAGAACACTCTCGTTGCCGGTTCTTTCCGGATTCGACGGGGTTGATAATCTTCAGGCGGGATCACGCTCGTCAGATCCGAAACTTATACAGGCGGTGGACCTTTTGGACCAAGTCCGGCGCGATCATCCGGATTTCTATGCCCGAATTTCCGAACTGGTGGCCACCAACGGCGAATATGTTATCTATACGGCAGAAAACACCACAAAAATTTTCCTGGGCCAGACAGCGCTGCCGGAGAAAGTGCGCCTGTTGAACGCGTTCCGGGCGGCAACCGGCGATCAGCGCAGCTGGGGTGATTACGAGTATATTGATCTGCGTTATGCGAAACAGGTCATTGTTCGAGAGCGAACATAAGACGGGCGACCACTATGGCTAAAAAATTACAAGGCAAAGAAATAATCTGCGGTGTAGATATAGGAACAACCAAAATCTGCGTGCTGATAGCAGAGGTGGGCGAAACAGACCAGAGCACAAAGATTATCGGTGTGGGACAGTATCCCAGCAAAGGGCTTCGCAAAGGAGTGGTAGTGAATCTGGAACGGACCATCACTTCCATTGATAAAGCCCTCGCCGAGGCGGAAATGATGGCCGGGGTGGAAGTGAGAGAAGTCTACGTGGGTATTGCCGGCGATCATATCCGGAGCATCAACAGTACCGGGGTTGTGGCCATCTCCCGGGCGGGGAAGAAACGCGTGGACGACACCAACCAGATCACCGAACACGACATTCAACGGGTGCTGGACTGGGCCAAAGGCGTTTCACTGCCCATGGATCGTGAAATTCTGCATATTCTTCCCCAGGAATTCATCGTCGATGATCAGGCCGGAATTAAAGATCCCATCGGGATGACCGGCCAGCGGCTGGAAGCCCATGTGCATATTGTGACCGGCGCCATTACCTCTGCGAAAAATATCGTGAATTGTATTAAAGGTGCCGGCCTGACAGTACGGGATCTTGTGCTGGAGCCGCTGGCGTCAGCGAATGCGGTCCTGGACGAAGACGAAAAAGATCTGGGCGTTGCGCTGGTGGACGTCGGTGGCGGCACAACCGATGTGGCGGTCTTTTTCGAAGGGGGCGTCCAGCACACCGGCGTCATTGGCCTGGGCGGTGAGAACGTCACCAAAGATATTGCCCACATGCTGCGCACCCCGGTGCAGCAGGCAGAAAGAATTAAAATCGAGCACGGATGCGCCAAGACTTCGTTGATGAACAATGATGCGGTCATTAAAGTGCCCGGCATCGGCGGCCGGGGCAGCCGGGAAATTTCCCGCTCGGTGCTGGACGAATACATCCAGCCGCGGATGGAAGAAATCCTCATGATGGCCCAGCATGAAGTCAAAAAAGCGGAGTGCTGGCCGCACCTCACCGCCGGGGTGGTCCTTACCGGGGGCGGCTCCCTGCTCAAGGGAACGCCAGAACTGGCCGAGGAAATCTTCGAAACCCCGGTGAAACTGGGACGGTCAACCATCACCGGCAAACTGCTCGATGAGAACCAGAATCCTATTTTTGCCACCGGGATAGGGCTGGTGAAATATGGCATGGAGCATCATCGCACTCCCTACTCTTTCCGTGGGGACGACAGCAAACTCTACAACAGAATTTTCGAAAGAATGCGCGAGTGGTTTAACGAATTCTTTTAACCGCAATTACTCATGAACTTGACAGGAATAGCACACAGATTGACACAGAAACAAGGGATAACCACAGATCTCCCCCCTCCCCCACCTCCGATGGATGTCAGTGCACCGGTCGGTCGCACCCGTGAGGAGGGATGGATGTCAGAGACGGAGGCGTGCCTTTGCAGGGAACCTGTAGCTCAGATGGTTTCCTTTGTCATCCACGACCCTCCTGCCATACTGGATCTTCGTTGCCTGGGTAGACGTGGTGTGGGAGCCTGGTTTTTTCATCTGTGGTCATCCGCTGTTTCCGTGAATATCCGTGTGCCATTTTTTTTTGCATTATCCAGGTTAAGGATTCGACAGAATCAGAAAACAAATCAACAACAAGCAAAGGAGACATACCATGTTGTTTGAATTTGATGATTACATAGACCAGAAAGCCTCCATGAAAGTGGTCGGAGTAGGCGGTGCCGGCGGCAATGCCTTAAACCGGATGATTAACGCCAACCTGCACGGAGTGGAGTTCGTGGCAGTCAATACGGACGCCCAGGCCCTGGAGACCAATCAGGCCCAGACGAAGGTGCAGATTGGGAAAAATCTCACCAAGGGATTAGGCGCCGGCGCCAATATGGACATCGGCCGCCGGGCCATCGAGGAAGATCGGGACGGAGTCGTGAAAGCCCTGGAAGGCGCCGATATGGTGTTTGTGGCAGCCGGCATGGGCGGCGGGACCGGAACCGGAGCTGCGCCCATTGTGGCGGAAATCGCAAAGGAAACCGGGGCTCTGACCATCGGCATCGTCACCAAACCATTCATGTTTGAGGGTCCCAAGCGTATGAAACGTGCAGACATCGGCATCGAAGATCTCAAGCTCAACGTGGACACGCTCATTGTCATCCCCAACCAGCGCCTGCTGTCCATCATCGATAAAAAGACCTCGGTCACCGAGGCGTTCCAGCTGGCCGACAGCATCCTGATGCAGTCGACCAAGGGCATATCCGGCCTGATAAACACCCCCGGTTTGATTAATCTCGATTTTGCGGATGTGCGCACGATTATGGAAGACATGGGGGATGCCATCATGGGCACCGGTATTGCCAGCGGAGAAGAACGCGCAGCTCTGGCAGCTCAGCAGGCTATTTCCAGTCCACTGCTTGATGACGTCGACATTGAGGGCGCTCAGGGCGTGCTGGTAAACGTCACCGGAGGCGAAGATATGGGGTTGATGGAAGTGGATGAAGCAACCTCCGTGATTTACGAGGAAGCCGGGGATGATGCGAATATCATCTTCGGGGCCGTCATCGATCCCCAGATGACCGAGGAACTCAACGTCACCGTGATTGCCACCGGATTCAACAAAGGGAAACATGACTTCGCACAATTCAAACGCGAAGCACATACACATTCCGACAACGATAAAAGAGCAGCCGGAAAGGATCTTGAGATTCCAGCATATCAACGGCGCAAGCAGGAGCAGCACGATCAGATGGGACGAGCCAGCACCAAACATTCCGGCAATTCCGGAAGCCAGGCTTCCATCTACTTCGACGATGATCTGGAAGTGCCGGCCTTTATCCGGAAACAGATGGATACATAACAGGCTGCAGAACCTTCTTGGAGTCTGCACAGGCCAAAGAGCAAACGCAAGGATCGGAACGGCCACGAAGTACGCGAAGAAACGCTAAAAGTGATATTGATTTGACCGAAATTGTCTCGGGCGGGCAGTCAAGAGGGGAGATTCAAATAAACCGCATACGCCCTGGTCTCTTCCGAGCCTCGGTTTCGCATTGTCTCTATCTTTTGAATGGTGAGCAAGAAAAAGCCCTCCCGGAATGGGAAGGCTCTGAAACTCTGATTGAGTGTGTCTGGCCGGAGCCATCACTCGGGGCAAACTCAATCACCATATCTTATAATCTGTGTATATCTGTGAAAATCTGTGGCTACTTATTTTGTCTGTTTTTGTCCTGGGGCTGTTCAGGTAAAATCAGGTTCCGCTGACGGCTTTCTTCACCCGCCCTTTCTTAATACAGGCGGTGCAGACCTTCATCCGTTTCCTGGTGCCGTTGACCTCGACCCGTATTTTCTGAAGATTGGGGTTCCAGCGGCGTCTGGTCTTGTTATTTGCATGGCTCACCTTATTCCCGAACTGGGGCCCTTTTCCGCACACTTCACAAAGCTTTGACATGAGTATAACTCCGTTTTGTTTGCTATTTTGCTAAATTATAGAAAGTTAATGGATTCTTCAGAAATAGCAACCCAAAAACTCGTCATTTCTTCATTGGAATTATCTTACGGAGTACCCGTCCGATATACCGGCTGAAATCCACACCTTTCAGCAGGGTTCTCAGCACCGCCAGTTCTTCGGGCGTTCCCTGCCACAGGGTGGCGATGAGTTCTTTTTCTTCCTCATTCTCACCGTTCAGCAGATGATCCACCAGAATTAAACCCACTATCACATCATCCACATAGCCCAGCGGACCGATGATTGCTTCCGGCAGTGCATCTAATGGGAAGACAAAATACCCCAGCGCGGCGCCGACCATCCGCTTGGTGCGCCGGGAGACCTGTTCATGGTTCAACAGACTGATGAGCAAATGCAGCACCAGCGGCCCGGATTTCATAAAGCGAAGAATAGTTTTAATGGGAAGCACTTTCAGTAACGCATACTTCTGCCGGTATTCCCCGACGTTTTCGTTCCACTGCTCGATTCTCCCGGCGAATCGTCCATAATACCGATCGAGTTTCTCTTGTTCGATTATTGACCCCATTGATTTACATTACTTTATTCCACTTATCCACTTTCAAGATAGAAGTTTTCACCTACTTTTCCAAAACCGGTGCGTTCATTGTGAGATAACTGAAAGAATAGCCACAGATTGACACAGATATTCACGGATCTGTGATGTGGCTGACAGGTGGTGTATCGGGAAGGGATCTTTTTCGTAGATGCGGAACACTCCTGATGCGGCTCCCGCTGGAGAGCCGCAATCCGTTCGGCCTCCCGGGCTCTCCCCGTCTCCTGCCCACTGGA
>CAYPST010000004.1:71001-89453 GCA_964413425.1 uncultured bacterium | reverse complement strand
AGAGAAAGAATGATGTTACAGGAGCGAAAATAATTCATTATAAATACCCTTGTCTCTCACCAATGAATTCGAACAAATCAGTACTGTTAGAATCTGTGATTCTGGTCATACGGGATACCGTGGTAAAATAAGAGAGTGGTAATCACGCACAGGGATTAGATATTATTGCACGTGCCGAGGAATTTCATCATATAAATAGGCAACGGTTTCCATCCCCAGGTAGAAATTATCCAGGTCGAGCCACTCATTCGGAGCGTGCGCATTTTCGCCGGGCAATCCAAAGCCGAGCAGGATTGCAGGACATTGCAGGATGTCGGTTATGGTGCGAACGAAGGGAATGGATCCCCCTTCTCTGATAAAGGCTGTTTCTTTGTTAAACGCTTTCTCTACCGCTTTTGCCGCAGCAGCGAAAATCGGATCGCCAATATCAGCAAGATAAGGATGCCCCCCATGCATCCGGGTTATCTTCACCCGGACGGTAGGGGGCACAATCTGCCGGATAAAATCTTCGAAAAGATCTCCGATGCGATCCGGGTCCTGTTCCGGCACCAGGCGCATACTTACTTTTCCCATGGCAGAAGCAGGGATTACGGTTTTCGCACCCTGTCCCGTAAAGCCCGATTGTATCCCATTAATATCCAGCGTAGGCCGACACCAGAGTTGCTCGAGGATAGAGTATTGCTCATCTTTCGCCAATGCCGGGGCTTTCACCTCCTCGGCACGGAATTTTTCCTCATCAAAGGGTAGTTTGGCAAAGTTTTCCCGCTCAGTGTCTGTCAGCTTCCTCACATTGTCATAGAAACCCGGAATCGCGATGCGCCCGCTGTCATCTTTCAGCCTGGACAGCATCCTGACCAGCACATTAGCCGGATTATCAACCGGACCGCCGAAGGAACCGGAATGTAAATCGCCTCCGGGGCCTTCCACATCAATCTGGAAGTAGGTTAATCCCCGCAGACCATACGTAATTGACGGAACCCCTTTTGCAAACATCCCGGTATCAGACACCACGACCACATCCGCATGCAGGAGATCCTGATGTTTCTGCAAAAAGCTATCCAGGTGTGCACTGCCGATCTCTTCCTCGCCTTCAAAGATCACCTTCACATTCACCGGCAGAGATCCGCTTCGATTTAACCAGCTGTCGAGCGCAGCCAGATGAATATACATCTGGCCCTTATCATCGATGACACCACGGCCATACAGGCGCCCGTCTCTCTCAGTGGCTTCGAATGGCGGAGAATCCCAGAGATCCACCGGATCTTCCGGCTGCACGTCATAATGCCCATAGATGAGAATTGTCGGCGCACCTGCGGCATGCAGCCAATCCCCGTATGCAACCGGATTGCCCCCGGTCTCCATTAACCGGACATTCTCGAGACCTGCATTTTGCATGTCCCGTTTCAAATGATCCGCACAACGAGCCATCTCCTCCTGACGATTGGGATCACTGCTTACGCTGGGAATTGCTACCAGTTCTGTTACCTGTTCCACATATCGATCATGATGTTCTCTGAGATATGAGATTACCGCATCCATTCGTCCAATGGCCCATTTCTAGATTATTATCGATCCCGAAGAAAAACGAAAGGAGAGTTGGCGGCAGCGAGATCTCCCGCTGTCAGTGTCACATGCGCGCCTGCGTCCTTCCTGGTTATGTCACTGCCTCTTTCTTCCGCTCGAATTCATTCATCAGTGCTGCAAATTCTTCCGGACTTTCCACCTGCAGGAACTCATTTGTTGCTTTCTGCTCTCCGATTGTGCTCACCGGTTGCTCACCATAATTATGCCCCGGATAGATCTTCATATCGTCAGGCAGCGTCAACAGCTTCTCATTGATACTGTGGTAGAGTTCTTTCACATCACTTTTCGGGCTCCGGGTTCTGCCAGGTCTGCCAATAAAAAGGGTATCTCCGGTGAAAACCGCACCATCTGCCACCACACAAATACAGTCCGGATAATGGCCCGGGGTATGATAAAAAGTCAGCGGAATACTGCCCAGATAAATTTTATCACTATCATCTACTGCGATATGGTCTTTTTCGCCGATATCTTTGATCGCATCCCCGTAGGTGATAAGGGTCAGATCCCGTAATTTTTTTAACAACGCTTCAGCCCATGCATAATGGTCGTGATGACTGTGTGTGATAATCAAATACTGTATGTCCAGATTTGCTTCATCCGCTGATCTGATCATAGTCTCGGCGCCGATTGCTGCATCGATGATAGCCCCTTTATGACTTTTTTCGCAACCAATGATATATGAGAAATTCTTATCATATCCTCCTTCAATACTTCTTACTATCATACCTCTCTCCTGCAAAGCCTTTTATTTCAGTTCAACCAGGGTGATTAATATCGAAAACATCCCTCCCTTTCTCTATGCATACTTCCCACTCGACGAACATCGGATGCAAAAAATGATACGATAGAAAATTAACTGTTTCAAGTAAAACTGACCGAATTCGATGGTCCCAAATTACCTCTATATCATGAGTCTGTTTAGAAAACGCCTCGCCCCGAAGGGATGCTCCGAAGTCCCAGAAGCACCCACCCCATCCACAGGCCCAACTTCGGAGAACATGCCAAAAAATACAACTCAAGAATCATGTGGGGTAACATACAAGGGATCCCGTTGGGGGAGTCTCTTCGAGGCCTTTGGCAAAGAGATCCCGTGACGACGGGACAAAGACAATATACAATATCTCCGTCCGAATAGCGTCATACATTGTACTTATATCGTATCTCCATACTAAACAGAAGCCAGGTGCACCACCTTGTATCAGACGCATGTTTTCTAAACACTCTCAGGAAAAGAGAATCCTGACGATTATATGAGAAAAGATGATTGACTCAATGGAACTTCTCGCTGTTTTGTACTTATTATTATTGAACTATTTTTTATTGAACTCTCAGGAATTTCGGAATTATGATAAGAGGTGGCCGTATGAGATCCAGAACAGAAGAAGACAAAGCTATACGGAAATTACGATTACTGACTGACACAGCCTGCCAGGTTTTGTCGAATCCCAGAATTTCGTTAGGTGAAGCACTCCGGGTGATTTTTAATACCCGCACAAAAGCACTTTCTTTATTCCCGGATAAAGCCGATACTTTTGATATGATTTATGGTCGCCGTTTCTCCAGAATTCTGGAAAAAAAAGGGGTGTTCTTCAGTTCTCGACTGCCATTCTGGAATTAGTAAGTCGACTTCCATTTCCTGCACTCTGTACGGCAGGACTTCGATAGAAGAAAAGAGTTGAAAATCACTATCAGGGAAAGTACTTTGGTAACACAATTGAGCACCAGCGAATATATAACAAGGAGAGTGGAAACCTCCAGTAGATGATGGATAAAAAGTTGAGATTCTCAATAAACATGTTTAAAGCTATTGCGTGATATAACTGAAATATTTTCTTTATAACGGCAAGATATTGGATTACTATACAATTTAATGACTATTCAGCCTGTTCAGTCAAAACCGCTCAAACGGCCCGGTGATATGGGTGACATTCATGCTCCCAGGCTTACTCCCGGTGTGAGAGGATATGCCGGTCATGAGCAGTGAATTTGACGGCGATTCCTTTGGGCGCCTGAACAGAGATAATAGTCGTGTATAATTTGAAAATTCCGGCTTGGCTTATTCTTAGGGAGGACAAGCACGGAGCGAATAATTTTGAAGGAATTTGTAAGTCTTGTGATTATTGGCGGGATATTTACAACACTTCGGAATTTTCTGGTTGGGATAAGGCAATACAATCTTGGATTACCCTTCCCGGAAAATTCGAGTGCTTCCAGGAATATCACTCGCATATTGCCGCGGAAGCGCCTGTCTATCCTGATGCATCTATTATTTGATTCTCATCGGAAATGGCGCAATAATTCTATCTCCGGCGGTATCGGGCGATATAATTCAGAGGCGATTCAAATACAGGAATCGCGGTACCTCTATCAAATTTTCTTGCTTTTGGGTACCCCCCTCTTTCTCTATCTTCGATTGACTCGTGTCGAGGGGCATTTGAATCGTCTTACTCATGCCAGGACTTCCATTCCTTCAAAAGTCATTACGTAAACATCTGCCGAGCGGCAGGTAAGCGAACACAGACAAAATCTCGTATTGTTATCATTGTTCCTCCCGGTGGTAACGATACAGAGAAAGGGAACATCGTTTTACTATGAAGAAGGAAATTTTTATCAGCGAATCATCCGGAGAGACCAGAATCGCTATTGTGGAGGACTCACAATTAGTGGAGTTTTATGTGGAGAAACCGGAGAATGAACGAATGGTGGGGAATATCTATAAGGGGCAGGTGGAAAATATCATCGATGGTATGCAAGCCGCCTTTGTAGATATCGGGCACGAAACGAACGCTTTTCTGCCATTTAACGAAATTGAAGATAATAATTATCCATTTCCGGGAATGTTAGACGTTGCCGATGACGAGGAATCCAACGGCCAATCGCGGAAAAACCGAAATTCTGCACATCCTGCCCTGCAATCCGGTGAGGATATTATCGTGCAGGTGATCAAGGAACCCTATCGGGGCAAAGGTCCCCGGGTGACCACTTCGATTTCGCTGCCCGGTCGGTTTATGGTGTTATTACCCTTTGCCGATCATGTCGGGGTCTCCAGGAAAATCCATAACAGGAATGAAAAACGTCGGCTGAAACGGATCGGTTATGAAATCAAACCGGAGAATTTCGGTATTATTGTACGTACGGTTGCGGAAAGGAAGAGCAAGGAAGAGCTGGCCAACGATATCAATTATCTGATTAACACCTGGAAGAAGGTGGAAGGCAATATAAAAAAAGATCGCTCACCGTGTATCGTCTATAAAGATATGGAAATGGCGAGTAGTATCATCCGGGATGTGTTCACGGCAGATGTGGATCGGGTGATTGTCGATGACAAGCAAATGCACAAGAATCTCCTCAGTTATATCAAGAGCACGTCCCCTCAGCTGGTGAATAAAATTCAGCAATATTCCGGTCGGATCCCGATTTTCGAGAAGTATGATATCGATCGCGAAATCGAAAAGTCACTGAATCGCAAAGTGTGGCTGAAGAGCGGCGGACATCTGGTGATTGAGCATACGGAGGCAATGGTCACTATCGATGTCAACAGTGGCAAATACATCGGGAAAAAGAACCATGAACAAAATTCATTGCGAATTAATCTGGAAGCCGCCCGGGAAATTGCCAGGCAGCTTCGGTTACGGGATATCGGCGGGTTGATAGTCGTGGACTTTATTGATATGGAAGAAGAGCAGAATAAAAATCGAATTTCTAATGAGATGAAGAAAGAGATTCGCAAAGATCGAGCGAAAATCGCCATCACCTCGATTTCAGAGTTCGGGCTCATGGAAATGACCCGGCAGCGTGTCCGATTAAGCCTTCTGCTGTCTACCAGTGAGGCCTGTCCGGTATGCCAGGGCACCGGACGGGTGCCGTCCAAGGAGTCCATGGTCACAAAAATTGAGAGCTGGATCAAACGTTTTAAGTCGCGATGCAACGAGCGTCGTCTCATTCTGAAGGTCCATCCGACCATGGGGCGATATCTCACCGAAGGGACCCGGAGTATCATTCGCAGGCTCATGTGGCAGCATATCATGAAAATCGACGTGGAACCGGATGAGGCTGTCAATATCGATGAATTCCGGTTTATTTCGAAAAAGCGGAAGAAGGATATTACGGATAATTATAGACTTGATATAGAAGAGAAAGGTGCCTAAATTTTCACGTTTGAAATTATTGGAACATTCTGGAAAAGAGGAGTAGTTGTAAATGTACGCCGTAGTCGAAATTAAGGGGATGCAATATAAAGTGAGTCCCGATGCCATTATCCAGGTTCCCAAAACCGAAGTGGAGGAGGGGGGAAAAGTGTCGTACGACCGGGTTCTTTTTCTGAACGAAGGCAAGAAACAGCTCGTGGGTACACCTGTAGTGGAAGGGGCGAAGGTTGAAGCGACAGTCGTAGGGCATGGAAAAGATGAGAAGGTGATCGTCTATAAAAAGAAGCGGCGGAACAGATACCAGCGCAAACGCGGGCATCGGCAGCAATACACGGCTATTCAAATCGACAAAATTGTAACCGGCGGAAACGGAAAATCAACCACCAGGAAAACATCGAAGAAACAAGCCTCTGAAGAAACCGCTGAAGCAAAGGATTCGAAGGAGTAAATGATATGGCACATAAAAAAGGTGTAGGATCTTCTAAAAACGGCCGTGACAGCAATGCGAAGCGATTAGGTGTGAAGGCGTATGGCAATGAAATGGTTACTGCCGGGAGCATAATCGTTCGGCAGCGCGGCACCAAAATCCACGCCGGATGGAATGTGGGCCGGGGCGGTGACGATACGCTTTTCGCAAAAATTGACGGACGGGTTACCTTTGAACGACGTGGTCGCGATAAAAAAGTGGTAAGCGTCTATCCGGAATAACCCTGGAATGGGATTCCATGAGTCACACGCAAAAATTCATAATGCCTCTAAACTTCACATGTAACTTCTGCAGTTGAACTCTATGGAGGCGTGGAGATATTCCACGCCTTTTTATTTTATAAATACCGCAGCATCGGACAGCGGGCTATTCAGAACTAGAACATAGCCTGAAGAACTATTTCTTCAGGCGCAAACACAGGAGGCAGTCATGAAAATATCCGTCATTGGTGCCGGACATGTTGGTGAAAATACCGCTCAGCGTATCGCCGAGAAAGAGCTGGCTGAAGAAGTTGTACTGGTTGACATCGTGGAAGGCATGCCCCAGGGAAAAGCGCTTGATATGTGGGAATCCGCCCCCGTTGAGGGATTCGACACCCGTACGCTCGGGAGTAACGGCTATGAAGAAACTGCCGGTTCCTCCATCACGGTGATCACCGCAGGCTTGGCCAGAAGACCGGGCATGAGTCGGGATGACCTTCTGGCAAAGAATACCGAAATTATTCAGGCCGTGGTGAAAAATGTGGTGGATCAATCACCGGAAACCACCATCGTTATGGTCACCAATCCACTGGATGTGATGGCGTATGTGGCGTTGAAAGTCAGCAACTTTCCCCCGAACCGCGTCGTAGGGATGGCCGGTATACTGGATACTGCCCGGTTCCGTTCGTTCGTAGCCATGGAATTGGATGTCTCTGTGCAGGATATTCAGGCCATGGTATTGGGTGGGCATGGTGATACGATGGTGCCCCTGCCCAGATATGCCACAGTTGCCGGTATTCCGCTTCCCGATCTGCTGTCCCAGGATAAGATTGATGCCATTGTGGAACGGACGCGGAAAGCCGGCGGCGAGATTGTCAGCCTGCTAAAAGAAGGCAGCGCCTATTATGCCCCGTCTGCGGCAGTGGCGGAAATGGTGGAAGCCATCACCAAAGATCGTAAACGGATTCTTCCCTGTGCCGCCTGGCTCACCGGAGAATATGGACTCAAAGATTTGTACATGGGTGTGCCGATTAAACTGGGACGCAACGGGGTCGAAGAAATTCTGGAAGTCGAACTGAATGACGAAGAAAAAGCCGCATTTGAAGAATCGGCCGAGCATGTCCGCAGTAATCTGGCAAAGGTGTCGCTGTAACGGAAGAATCGCAGGAAATAGAGCGGATCACACAACGGCCTCGCACTTTGTACCATTTCTCCGGGAAACTGAAATTGAATACGGGCAAGGCATTTTTTGGAACAGGAAGTAAGGGAGAATAAATTTTGTCGATACTGGTCGTGGGTTCAGTGGCGCTTGATACGATTGAGACACCATTCGGACGTCGAGAGGAGGTGCTGGGCGGGTCTGCCATGTATTTCAGTGTGGCAGCCAGCTATTTCGACCAGGTCTTTCTGGTCGGGGTGGTGGGGACTGATTTTCCGGAGGAGGGTTTTCACCTGCTGGAAAAGCATGGAGTGGATCTGGCCGGTTTACAGCAGGAGCAGGGGAAAACCTTTCGGTGGTCGACCCGATATCATCTGGATATGAACCACCGGGATACGCTGGATACTCAGCTGAATGTGTTTGAGTCGTTTTCCCCCCGGATTCCGGAGAAGTACACCACTGCCACGCACCTCTTCTTGGCGAATATTCATCCCTCCCTCCAGCTGGAGGTGCTCTCACAAGTTGCCAATCCGGGGATTGTGATCGCCGATACCATGAATCTGTGGATCGATACGACCGCCCGGGAGCTGGAACAGGTGATTGCGAAGACCGACATCTTTCTCCTCAGTGATTCCGAGGCCCGGCAGTTCACCGATGAGCCGAATCTTTTCAAGGCAGCCAAACAGCTGCTCCGGCGAGGGCCCAAACATCTGATCATCAAGAAGGGTGAACACGGAGCCATGCTGGTGAATGAGGCAGGCATTTTCTTCGCACCGGGTTATCCGCTGGAGGACATTGTCGATCCCACCGGGGCCGGCGATGTCTTCGCCGGGGGAGTAGTCGGCCACTTGAGCAGACTCAACTCCATGGAGGATACGGATCTGCGGCAGGCCATTATTTACGGCAGCACGCTGGCCAGCTATAATGTGGAATCCTTCGGCCTGGAACGACTCAGCTCTTTGTCAGAGGATGCAATAGAAGAGCGATACGACAAGTTTAAAGAGTTAACAGCATTTGAGAAGAACTGATGCAGATTGTTACGGAATACATCAATCTCAGCACCAAGCCGGAAATCGATATTATCAATATTTCAGATGACGTGCGCTCCATCATCCGGAAGACGGGGATCACAAGCGGTCAGGTGACCATTTTCGTGCCCGGATCGACCGGTGGAATCTCCACTGTTGAGTACGAACCCGGCTTACTGCAGGATATCCCGGAATTGTGGGAGAAACTAGCGCCTGCCGGCAAAACGTATCATCATAATGAAACCTGGCATGACGGCAACGGTCATTCCCATATTCGCGCCACGCTGACCAAACCCGATTTAACCGTCCCGATTGTGGATGGCGATATGACGCTGGGCACCTGGCAGCAGATTATATTCCTGGACTATGACGTGCCCGCACGCCAGAGAAAACTGGTGGTCCAACTTATCGGTGAATAGAGAGCTCAACATCGCCCGGGCACTCTGGTGGGAAGATGATACCCTCCATCTGCTCGATCAAACACAACTCCCGGAGAAGGAAGTGATCCTCCATATCCAGGAGGTCAACCATCTCATCGGAGCCATCAAGGCGCTTGCTATCCGGGGAGCTCCGGCATTGGGTATCGCCGGGGCATATGGTACGGTGCTGGCCGCAAGCGAATGGAAAGGATCTTCAGCCCCCCCGGACTGGGATCAATTGCGGCAAAAGATCGGCCCGCTCATCTCTGCCAGACCAACGGCAGTAAATCTTGAGTGGGCGGTGAATCGCATGATTGCGCGAGGGAGGGACGCCGGCTCTGTTATCAGCGACAATGCGTATCGATTTCTGGAACAAGAAGCGGTGGCTCTCCACCGGGAAGACGAAGAACGCTGTAAGAAAATTGGCCAGAACGGCGCGGAACTCCTGGCCGATTCGGGACAGGTGATCACCCATTGTAATACCGGTGCCCTGGCTACGGGTGGAATCGGCACCGCACTGGGCGTGATCTATTCTGCGGTCATGCAGGGAAAATCCGTTCGAGTGTTCGCCGACGAAACCCGGCCGCTCCTGCAGGGCGCCCGATTGACTGCCTGGGAACTGCATCGGGCCGGCATTCCGGTGACGGTCATGAGTGATGGCATGGGAGCCGCGTTGATGCAGCAAGAACACATCAACTGTGTACTCGTCGGGGCGGATCGTATTGCGAATAACGGCGACACCGCCAATAAAATTGGTACGTATCATCTCGCAATCGCGGCAAAAGCACATCACGTGCCTTTCTATGTGGCTGCTCCGACTTCCACAATCGACCTCACCATCGAAAGCGGAGATGATATACCCATTGAAATCCGGGGGAAAGAAGAAGTGCTCTCATGGCGGACGATGCAAACCGCTCCGGAAAATGTGTCGGCATACGCCCCCGCCTTTGACGTCACGCCGGCAGCATATATTACCGCGATCATTACCGATATCGGAGTTGCCTATCCCCCGTTCAATTTTCGTACATTCCTGCTGAACGCGAACTGAACCGCACCCACTTTTCTCCTTGATATACTGGCCGTTTAGGGATATTTTCTGCACGTATGTTTTATTTGAAAAAATGTAGAGGAGTAAGAGCATGAACCTACGTCGTATTTTTCTTGTTCTGGCAGTTATTATCGCTCCGGTTATCCTCTTCCTCTCCTGCCAGACCCAGGAACTCACCTCAGCCAAATTGTACATCCAGCAGCAAAGCTGGGAAGAGGCTGAAGAGTTTCTGAAAAAGGCAGAAGAAGTGGAGCCGGACAATCCCGAAATTCCCTATTTGCTGGGATCACAAATCTATGCTCGCCAGGGTGAGTATGAGCAGATGAACGAAGCGTTTGAACGCTCTCTCGCAATGAGTAATAAGTTCAGGAATGACATCGAGAATATCCGTTTGCGATACTGGTCACAAGAATTTAACGCGGGAGCGAAAACGTATAACCAGGCCTTGAACCAGCAAGACGAGAAGCGCCAGCAATTGCTGGAAGACGCGGTGAAGAATTTTGAAACTGCGGTTAGAATAATGCCATCCAAGCCGGAAACCTATGGCAGCCTGGCGACTGCGTATCTCTTGCTCGATCAAATCGATCGCGCAAAATCGACTTTTGAGCGAGCCCTGGAGAACGACCCTGAAAACTTTAATGTGCTGTTTAACTATGGGAGGCTGCTGGCTGAAGAGGGCCAGAATCAAAGAGCCATTGAGCTCCTCCAAAAAGCCCGTGAAATTGACCCTGAGAACAGTGCAGCCACCCAATTGCTCTCGAATCTCTATATCAAGGAAGGCAAAACCGCAGAAGCCCTGGATATGATGCAGCGGGCAATCGAACAGGATCCGGAAAACGCAACTCTCTATTTCAACAAAGCCATCCTTCACATCCAACTGGCACAAAACTTAGACGGGGACGAACAGCAGGATCAAGCCCAGCAGCAGTACGATCAGGCGATCCAGGCCATGGAGAAAGCCATCAGCATTAACCCGGACGATGTGGAAGCCCTGACCCGGGTCGGGGAACTGTATCAGGAGCTGGAACGTTGGGAAGAGGCCAGGGATGCATTTGAACAGGTTTTAGAGCAAGAGCCGGAAAATGCACAGGTCATCCGAAAATTGGCTATTACCGTGTACCGGCTGGGTGAACAGGAGAGAGCCCAGGAGTTGCTGGAGAAAGCGAAAGCATTACAGCAGCAACAGCAAGGCCAGCAACAGAGTCAATAATTCAATTCTTTCACCGTTTCTGAATGGTTAAAAGCACGGGTCATTACTTGGCCCGTGCTTTTTTCTAGTCTTCTTCTCATCCGGGCCAATTTTGTTTTTCATTTTTTGAAAGGGATCTTACATTTTCTCTGCAAATAATGGCGGATATTACCAACAAAATATGACTATTAAATCTATTCAGGAACATTAAAGTCAAGGAAGCCGGAAGGGGGTTTTTCCATGCCTGGCACCGCTCTTCATACCCTGCGGAGCCGTTGCATGTCGACGATCCCGATCCAATCGGGGAAACGGCTCTACCATACCGGTTGCCAATGCCTTTGCTTTCCTGAACTAACTTATTAGTCATAGAACAAAAAAATAACAGGGACTTATGTATTATATAAATCGTGCACTGCTCTTTCTCATCCTTATCAGCATTGCAGTCCTGGCATTCTCCTATGCGCGTGGCCCCAAGAATAAACGCACCGGCGCGCCGGGAGAAAGCATTTGTGCCGCCAGTGATTGCCATAGTGACTACGAGGTAAATTCCGGTCCCGGAACTTTCTCCCTACAGGGAATTCCCGAGACTTACACTCCCGGGAACACCTATCCTATAACAATCCAACTGCAGCAGGAGGGGCAGCAGCGCTGGGGTTTTCAGGTTACCATCATCAATGACGACGGCACCAGAAGCGGCGAGATCACCAAATTTGATGAAGGCAGCATGCAGGTGGAAACCGATGAAGTAGACGGGAACGAACGATTCTATTTGAAGCACGGCCGGCGTGGTACTCACCAGGGCGAAAAAGATGGTCCGATTCAGTGGAAATTTGTCTGGCGGGCACCGAGTCCGGCCGAAGGCGTGATCTCATTTTATGCCGCCGGGAATGCCGCAAACGGCAACAGAAAACCGACCGGGGATTATATTTATACCACAGTCCGGAAGAGTACTCCCGGTTCCGGTCAATAGGCTTGTCTGTCCCAGTCTTCTCGTACCACAAATATTCCCTTCTCTGAGGGAACCTTCTCTGTCTCTTATCTGAACAAAACGGATGTATTACCTGCTACCCGGTGCAGCGGGGTTAGCAGGCTTTAGAAAAAAACCTTGCATTCGACAGAATGTCACTATAAAATTCACGTTAATATTAGTTAAATTTTGTAATTATTAACAAAGAGATAAACACATGGAAAAGGATTTTCTCACAATTGATGAAGTGGCCAATACGTTAGATTTAACCAGACAAACGGTGTCTAAATATATTAAAAATAAACAATTAAATGCGGTAAAAATCAATCGAACCTATCGCATTCCCCTTCCCGATTTTCAAGAGTTTATGAATGAACATACGACTGTCTCCGATGTCAACGTGCAGTATAAGAGAAATTCCAGAAATTGTAGTTTAGAATATGACAATAAATTGGAAAGTCATCATATCACCAATGATAAATCCCCTGTTGAACTCGAAATTATCGAAGAAAATCACGAGAAACCGTATAATCAATTTATTTTTGGAGACAATTATCATGCGCTGCAATATTTCAAGCAGGAATTACAAGGTAAGGTAGACCTGATTTATATTGACCCACCGTTTGGCACGGGACAAGAATTTTCTTACCACAACAAGGAAGTTGCCTATTCCGACGAATTGGTCAATCATCAATTTCTCGAATTTCTGCGGAAACGTTTAATCCTTCTTCGAGAAATGCTGTCAGAGCAAGGAAGTATTTATCTCCACATTGATAAAAAAATCGGACATTACGTCAAAATTATTATGGACGAAAT
This sequence comes from uncultured bacterium, assembly GCA_964413425.1. Taxonomy (GTDB): domain Bacteria; phylum Fidelibacterota; class JAANXI01; order JAANXI01; family JAANXI01; genus DATFLS01. The sequence continues at coordinate 76,408 of CAYPST010000004.1, read as the reverse complement.
TTTCGGTTATCAAAATTCCATCAATGACATTACGCGGATAAAATGTAATCCGAAAAATTTTGCCCGGAACGCCTATGGCAATTACTCTGATATGATATTGTTTTATGCGAAATCCCGGGGTAAAAATATTTGGAATGAAGTCAGAAAACCTTTATCGGCTGACGAAGAAAAACGACTATTCCCAAAGACCCACCCCAAATTTGGGCGATACACGACTCATCCCCTTCATGCCCCAGGGGAAACAAACAATGGGGATACCGGAAAAGAATGGAACGGACTCCAACCACCAAAAGGTCGACATTGGCGATATAGCAGGGAAGAATTAACCTGGTTAGATATGCAAGGTCTCATTGAATGGTCCGAGACGGGCAATCCGAGAAAAATGGTTTTTGCGAAAGACCATAAAGGGAAAAAAGTCCAGGATGTGTGGGAATTTAAAGATCGGGGTAAATCCTATGTCTCGTACCCCACGGAAAAAAACCACGATCTGTTACGACGTATCATTTTAAATTCTTCGAATAAGGGCAGTCTGGTTCTGGACAGTTTCGCTGGTTCGGGCAGTACGTTATTTGTAGCAGATGTGCTCGATCGCCAATGGCTCGGTATGGATAATTCGACGAAGGCGTTTGAGACCATCAGACAAAATTTCGAGGAAAAAGATATACTCTGTAATTACTATTCAGTTAAGTCGCTTCAGTGATGGTATCGAAATATTCCTCCAGGAGTAATGCACTAATGATGTCATATTCCGACTCTTGAATTGAGACCGCCTCCTTACTCTGAATGATATTCCCTGTCGTACGAAATTGAGCCCAGGGAAATCCATCAACGATTCCAACTCGACGGACATTCCCTCTTTGGTTTCTGCAAAATTCCAACACCTCTTGGACCTGCTTATATTGGTTGCCACCCGGTTGTCCTATCCATTTTGCTTCCCCAATAACATATTGAGAATCGATCTTCGCCACCAAATCAGGTCGTTTTTGTACACGCTGATTTAATTCATCAATCAGAAAAGTTCTACCAGCCTCTTCCGGGGAGTCTAACACATATACTCCTTCCGTAGCATCCCGAAAATCTTCTATTCCTAATAAATGAAATTTTTGTTGGACCCAACTACTAAACATCGGACCCATCTGGGTATTCATTTTTGGTGCAGATTCCAACCGCACGACAGTTTCTTCCGCGGTCATGGAGTAAAGACTTTGTGCAATTCTCTCCAGTTGTTCAGGATTATTTTCTACCTAAGTTGAGCGATACGAGTGCCCCAATGGGGTCCCTCTGGGACAGCGAAGTATCGCTGTACTTAGGGAATTTGGGTTCTAAACAGCCATCAATATTTTTGATCATATACCAAATGGGATCTTCATAGGGAAACTTATCCACTGATTTTAACAGTTGAAGTAATCTGGTGGTATTCTGGGACTGATGTGCCATAATAATTTGTCGACGAAGCGTGCTCTCCAACCGTTCCGGTGTTGCAATCTCCAATGGATACACTTCTGCTACCTGATCCAAATAATTCGTTTGATGAAATAATTCGATACTTCTATATACCCATGGATTAAACTGTTCCGGATTTTCAATATCAAGTGTTCGCTCTACCATATTTCCCTCAAATTACTTTATCCCTTGTCTTGAGGGAATGTATATATAGTCTATAGGTTCACCAGCAAAAAAAGCCTGCTAACCACAGTTCTGTGGATACAGACAGCGTGCTTTCGAGGAGAAATGTTACCCCAGGCGCTGGCGTTTGTTCAGGTACTCCGTCAGCGCAAGATCAAACGCTTCATCCGTAGTCAGGTGAATATAATCAATATAATTCGAGAGGCATTCCTGTCGATAATGCCGAATGAATTTTTGAATTTCTTTCCGGTAGGCATTCTGGATAAGCCGCGGCTCGGTGGTGAGGTTTTCTCTGCTCTCCATATCGGTAAATTTCATTTGCCGATTGTACGTAAAATGAACTTCCTGGGGATCCATGATGTGAAACACCAGCACTTCGTGTTTCTTATGCCGAAAGTGTTTCAACCCGGTAATCACACGTTCGGGATCATCCATGAGATCCGAGATCAAAATGATTAAACCGCGCTTCTTTATCCGGTCGGCCAGATCATGCAGCGTGGTTGCGACATCTGTTTCCCGGCCGGCTTCCACCTGATCCATCTGCCCGAGGATGACGTTCAAATAGCTGGGCCGGGAGCTGGGCGGCACGATGAACCGGATCCCTTTGTCAAAGATTGTTAAACCCACCGCATCCTGCTGTTTCAACATCATATAGGTGAGGGCGGCTCCCAGGTACGACCCATACTGGAGTTTGGTCAGTCCGTCACTCCCGAATCCCATGGAACGACTGGCATCCAGGATTATATGGGCTTTGAGATTGGTTTCTTCCTCAAATTGTTTGACATAATACCGATCAGTTTTCCCGTAGAGCTTCCAGTCGATGTGCCTGATTTCATCTCCGGGCATATACTGACGATGCTCGGCAAATTCCACAGAAAATCCATGGTAGGGGCTTTTATGCAGGCCAATGATGAATCCCTCCACCACCAACCGGGCAATGAGATTGAGATTCTCGATACGGGAGACGGTTTCAGGTTGCAGAAAGTGCCGTTTTGTCTCGGGCGCAGCCATTATTCCGGGATTGCCTCGACAAGTTTTTCAATAATTTCATCGGGATTGATACCATCGGCCTCGGCAGTGAAGGTGGTAATAATCCGGTGGCGTAAAACCGGTTTTGTCAGCGCTTTCACGTCTTCGACAGAGGGAGTCGGCCGTCCTTCAATGATGGCTTTTGCCTTTGCCCCCAATATTAAGTACTGGGATGCTCTGGGACCGGCGCCCCATTCCAGCCAGTTGTTCACGAAATCCAGGGAACCGTTGGTGTTCGGCCGGGTAGCCCGCGCTAAATTCACCGCAAATTCCACCACCGGGGAAGCCACCGGTACCCGGCGAATCAGTTCCTGGTAGTTCAGGATATCATCGACGGTGGCCACTGTTTCCAGATCGGCCTCATAGGAACCGGTGGTCGATTTTACGATCTCGTTTTCTTCGGTCTGAGACGGATAGTCCACCAACAGATTAAACATGAACCGGTCCAACTGGGCTTCGGGAAGCGGATAGGTCCCTTCCTGCTCAATGGGATTCTGCGTGGCTAACACAAAAAACGGTTCGTCCAGGGCATAGGTGGTGCCGGCAGCCGTGACTCGATGCTCCTGCATCGCCTCCAGAAGCGCCGCCTGAGTTTTGGGAGGCGTCCTGTTGATTTCATCCGCCAGCACAATATTCGCAAAGACCGGCCCCCGGAAAAACCTAAACAGCCGCTTCCCCGTACTCTGATCTTCCTCGATGATTTCCGTCCCCGTGATATCAGACGGCATGAGATCCGGGGTAAATTGAATACGGCTGAACTTGAGATCAAGCACTCTCGACAGGGTTTGAATTAGCAAGGTTTTCGCCAGACCGGGTACACCCACCAGTACACAGTGGCCCCGGGAAAACAGCGCGATAATGAGCTGTTCCAATATCTGATGCTGGCCGATAATCACTTTTCCCACTTCTTCCGTAATATGCTGATAGGTGGTGTGCAGATCTTCTACCAGCGACTCATCCGGCTGTATGTTTTCCAATGATGTATCCCCTCTGCGCATTATCATGATTCCAAATAATACTGAAGCAATCTAGGTAAATCAACGTACATTCAGTGAACAATGTTTCACACTCTTCATATAAAGTTCAATAATAATAACTTAGTGAAACGCCTTGTAAAGAACATCAGGATTCGATATTGTTACATAATATGCGCAACACAAAGAAAAGACCGATCAAAGGTCAGAACCTCGAGGAGTTATGCTCCTTCTTTGAGAAGATGGGACAGCCTGCCTATCGCGGAGAACAGCTATTCCGGTGGATTTATCAGAAGTACGCCCGATCGTTTGATGAGATCACCACCCTTTCCAAGGATCTTCGGAACCGGTTAGGTTCTCAGCAGCGCCTTGAGCGAGGGTGGGTGCTGAAAAAAACGGAACAGCCCGGCGAGAACACCACCAAGTATCTGATTCAGCTGGAAGATGGCAAAAAGGTGGAATCGGTCTATATTCCGGAACACGATCGGGTCACCATTTGCCTCTCCAGCCAGGTTGGTTGTGCCCTGGATTGCGATTTCTGCGCCACCGGAAAAATGGGCTTTCATCGTCACCTGGATGCCGGTGAAATCTTCGAACAGTTTCGTCTGGTGCAACAATTATCGAAGCGCGACATCACCAATATCGTTTTTATGGGCATGGGAGAGCCCTTTCATAATTATGATGAAGTGCTGCGGACGGCTGACATTTTCAACCACCCGATGGGCCCCCATATCAGCCGGAAACGGATTACCATTTCCACGGCCGGGGTGCTTCCGAAAATCTCCCAATACACCCGGGAGCGCAGGCCCTATAAATTGGCCATTTCACTGAATGCCACCCGGGATGATATTCGCGATAAGTTAATGCCCCTGAATCAGCGCTGGCCGCTGACGAGCCTGCTGGAGGCCGCCAAACAGTACGCCACGGAGACGGGAAATCGTGTGACGTTCGAGTACGTCCTTATCGAAGGGTGCTCTGACTCACAGGAAGATGCCGAACGATTGAAACATATGCTGAAGCATATCCGGTGCAAACTCAATGTCATTCCGTTCAACGAGATAGGCAGTATCTATCGGTGCCCTTCCGACCAGCAGATAGAAGCCTTCCTGCAGGCACTGCATCCTGCGCCGTTTCCGGTCACCGTCCGGTGGAGCAGAGGCCAGGAGATTAATGCTGCCTGTGGACAATTACGCACCGAAGCTGAAATGCACACCGGACACACGGCCTAGCGTGTTTAGTCTCAATTGTAATTCCCGGTACAGTCTTCCTTACCCTGGTTTTCGATCTTATTTCCGAAACAGAAACGTGGAATCAGCAGCAGAAGAACGGAGATTGCACTCTGATGAATACATTTCAATCCAATGCTAAACCTGTCGTCATGTACACAACTCGCTTCTGTCCGTTTTGTACAGCAGCAAAACGGCTATTCGAGGAAAAAGAGATACCCTTCGAAACCGTGGATCTCACCGGGGAGGATAATTTTCGGGAAGAACTCTATCATCTGACCGGGCGGCGGACCGTGCCACAGATCCTCATCCATGGAACCCCGGTTGGCGGATACGAAGAGCTCACCAGATTGGAAGAAACCGGTATTCTGGAAAAACTGCTCTCAGAACCCGGTCCGGCAGCGGGACAATGAATTGCCAGAACCCTATCCGGCAACGGCAACAGCGGGTGTTATACTGACAGAATGGCATCTTCCATCGCCAGAATTTGATCTCACGATCACACAATGCAATCTTGCATTAAAGAAATGTGATCTTGCAATCACACAATGC
>CAYPST010000004.1:0-70901 GCA_964413425.1 uncultured bacterium | reverse complement strand
AATGTGATCTTGCAATCACACAATGCAATCTTACATCAGTGCAATGTGATCTTACAATCACACAATGCAATCTTACATCAGTGCAATGTGATCTTGCAATCACACAATGCAATCTTGCATCAGCAGTAACGCATCTTACATGGATAGAATGTGATATGAAATGACCAGGATCTCTTATTTCGGAAGCGGAAGGCAGACTTGCATCCGTGAAATCGCCTCTGCGAACCCCGCTTAATTATGTGGGATTGAATCTGTAGGAATGCCCTGATTTCTAAAATGCTTTCATAATTACTTATTCCAGCTCCAGTTTCACTTCCCGGGTTTGGAGTCGTTTCTCGAGCACCTCAACGAGATTCTCCGCGGGCACGCGGATCTGTTCGAGGGAGTCCCGATCCCGGACAGTGACTGTCCCGTCCTCCACCGAGTCGTGATCGACGGTAATACAATAGGGCGTCCCGGCCTCGTCCTGCCGCCGGTACCGTTTACCGATGGAACCCCCGTCATCATAGAACGTGGCAAAACGGGTGTGCAGGTCCTCGTAAATCCCTCTGGCGAATTCCGGCATACCCTGTTTATTGAATAACGGGAAGATGGCGACTTTGATGGGAGCGATTTTCGGAGAGAGCCGCAAGACCGTGCGGTTATTTTCCTCGTCCTCCCAGTAGGCATCTGTTAGCAGGGTGAGTACGGTTCGATCCACGCCTGCGGAAGATTCCACCACCGCGGGGACAACGCGTTCATTCTTCGGCTGATCGAAGTAAGAGAGGTTCTTTCCGCTGTACTCAATATGTTGGTCCAGATCGAAGGTGCCGCGGTCGGCAATGCCTTCCAGTTCGGACCACCCGAACGGAAACAGATATTCCACGTCGCTGCAGGAATTGGCGTAATGCGCCAGCTCATCTTCGGAATGCGGACGGAGACGGAGTTTCTTCTCATCGATGCCCAGGCTGACGTACCAGTCAAACCGGGCCTGTACCCACTCTTCAAACTGTGCTTCCACATTGTCCGGATACACGAAATACTCCAGTTCCATCTGTTCGAACTCCCGGGACCGGAAGATGAAATTGCCGGTGGTCACCTCGTTCCGGAAGGCCTTCCCGATCTGCGCGATTCCGAAGGGAAGTTTGATGCGGGTAGTGGAGGTGACGTTATCAAAATTCACGAAGATCCCCTGTGCAGTTTCCGGCCGGAGATAGACCAGGTTCGAGGAATCTTCCGTGGGCCCGAAATGGGTTTTAAACATTAAGTTAAACTGCCGCACCGGCGTCCAGTCCGTGGAACCACTCACCGGGTCTTTAATCTGTTCATTGACGATGATTTCATACAGGGCATCCGGATTATTAATCGCCTTTTCTAACTCTGCGGCCACGCGATCAGCATCCGCATTCCTGTCATTATCCCGTAAATTTTTGATATGCTGTTCGATCAAATGGTCGGCACGGTACCGGGCCTTGCTCTCCTTATTATCGATAAGCGGATCATTAAACCCGGAAACATGTCCGGAGGCTTCCCAGACTCTGGAGTGCATCAGAATGCTGGCATCCAGGCCAACCACATCTTCCCGGGTGGTGACAATATCCTGCCACCATTGTTCCCTCACATTCCGTTTGAGCTCCACTCCCAGCGGGCCATAATCCCAGCAGCTGTTCAATCCGCCATAAATTTCGCTGCTCTGGTAGATAATCCCGCGCCGCTTACTTAAGGCAACTAACGGCTCCAGAGATTCAAGTTGTTCAGACATTTATGATGCTCCTTCCACTTCTTCATCCTGAGCCATTTCCATGGGAAATTCCGATTTACAGGTCAGGCACCGTAAAAAGTCCCCCTTCGACCTGGTGTGCTTCTCCACCAGAAACGACGCCCCGCATTCCGGACATTTCATATTGATGGGCTTATCCCACACTGCAAACTTGCAGTCGGGATAATTTTCACAGCCATAAAACACCTTTCCTTTGCGGGATCGGCGTTCCACAATTTCCCCGCCATCTTCCGGGCATTTTACGCCTACCGGAACCGGTCTGGTAAATTTGCAGTCGGGATAGTTACTGCAGGCCAGAAACCGTCCGTACCTGCCGGATTTGATGACCAAAGGTGCGCCACATTTCTCGCAGGTCTCATCTGTTTGTTCGGGTTCGGGCTGCTTCTCTAACGGTCTGGTAGTCTTGCATTCCGGAAAGGCACTGCAGGCGAGGAACTTTCCGTTTCGTCCCCATTTGATAACCATTGGGCTACCGCACTTTTCGCACACCTCTTCCGTCTCTTCCTGCAAGGATTCCTTGATATCTTTGCTCCGGTGCTCCACCGCGCTGAGCGCTTTCCGGAAAGGACCATAGAAGTCCTTGACGACGGTTACCCAGTCATCTTTGCCCTCTTCAATTTTATCCAGCTCGTCTTCCATTCTGGCGGTGAATTCGGTATTGAAGATATTGGGAAAATATTTCACAAGCACATCATTCACAGTGTAACCGAGATCCGTGGGAAGCAGATGGCGTCCGTTCCGTCTGACATAATCCCGATCATACAGGGTGGTGATGATCTGTGAATAGGTACTGGGACGTCCGATTCCCTGCTTGTCTAACTCTTTTACCAGGCTGCTCTCATTATAGTGCGGAGGCGGGTTGGTGAAATGCTGCTTGGGTTCCAGTTCCCGGACTTCCACCTGTTCACCTTCTTCCAGAGATTCAGGCACCGTCTGGTCTTTTTCGTATTCGTATCCCCCGGGCATTGCACTGTACGCCTTCAAATAGCCGTCAAATTTCAATATCGATCCGGTGCACCTGAACAGATACTCATCGCCTGCGGTTACATCAATGGTCGTTCTGTCGTATTTTGCCGCTTTCATCTGAGAACCGATCATCCGGTACCAGATCAGGGAGTAGAGCTTAAACAAATCACCGGGCAGTTGCCCTTTCACCTTTTCCGGAGGCAGGTGAAACTGGGTGGGACGAATGGCCTCATGCGCATCCTGCACCTGAGACTTCTTGCTGGTATATTGCCGCGGTTTGGAGAGTTGATATTTCTGGCCCGCCCATTGCCCGATCACCTTCTGTGCGGATTGCAGCGCTTCGTCTGCCAATCTGGTGGAATCCGTACGCATATAGGTGATTAATCCGAGAGTCTCTCCGCCTACATTAACCCCCTCATAGAGGCGCTGTGCCAGAGCCATCGTCTTTTTCGGTGAAAAATTCAGTTTGTACGCCGCGTCTTGCTGGAGGAAACTGGTCGTATAGGGCGGATAGGGATTTCTGGATACCGTTTTCTTCTTGATAGTATCCACAATGAACTCGCGATCCTGCAGATCCGCAATAATTTGATTGACCTGTTTTTCGGACCCGATCTCCGGGTCTTCTCCGTTGATTTTATGCAGATCGGCCACGAACACTTCCGTGGACTCTCCCTGCAAATGCGCATGCAGTGACCAATATTCTTCCGGGACGAAGGCTTCGATTTCGCGTTCCCGTTCCACGATCATACGGAGCGCCACCGACTGGACGCGCCCGGCGCTTAACCCGCGATATAAGGTCTTCCAGAGAAACGGACTCACCTGGTACCCCACCAGCCTGTCCAGGATGCGCCGTGCTTGCTGCGCATCCACCAGGTTCCCGTTGATCGACTGCGGATTCTCTAATCCGTTCGTGATTCCGGATTGGGTAATCTCGTGGAAAAGCACCCGGTAAATTGCTTTTCGTTCCCCGTTTAATATTTTGGAAATATGCCACGCGATCGCTTCCCCTTCCCGGTCCGGATCCGTACCGAGGTACACCACTTTCGATGTTTCAGCCGCACTTTTCAACTCTTTTATGATCTTCCCCTTTCCACGAATTGTGGTATAGGTGGGGGTGAAATTGTTTTCGATATCAATACCTAACTGCTTCTTGGGCAGGTCCCGTATATGACCCACTGACGACTTCACGGAGAAGTCCTTTCCCAGATACTTTTGCAGTGTTTTGGCTTTTGATGGCGATTCGACGATCAATAACTTTTTCGCCATATCCAGTCACTCCTTTCAATATCATTCAAGCATCGAATATAATCATTCATCGTGGTATTGCAACATGAAATTCTCTGGCTCCTTGACTCCTTTGTCTCTTCCCGGGGCTGTCTACCGTAAACCACACCGAGAAAAAGGCTTAATTAATGGCTTAATTAATCACTTGCAATTTCCTGCAAGCATGAATAAGCTGTCCCCGGTTTTGGAATTATGATACATGGAAATGCGATCAGCAATTTCAATACTAACCATAGTTTATACTCACTGGTCATATTTATTTTATCCTGAGTCCTTCACCCCTCTTCATTCAGGTGCCATCAATTTTTTACTACTATTTCTTATCGGAAGACAGGGGAATGGTTTCACATATAAAAAGTGATGTCAGGCTTGCGAAATGATATCATTTGCCTATTGCCGGAGTAGAATGCCTCACTGCTTTACAAATTATGATGGCATATAGATAATTCGTTGCATGAATGACGGCCACAGGATTGTTGTAATTGGATACATCCGGTCAATTTACCAGCCAGACGGAGCGTCCCTCCTGGATTAATTATCTCAAAGTACTGGCTGTCCTGTTTGTTCTCTACCTGTTTCTCGTGAGTATCGGACTGATCGGCGCCTCATTTAAAGATCTGGGCCTGGAATTCGCACAGGCGCTTCTGCAGAGTTCCGCCGGCCCCATTATCGGACTGTTCATCGGCATTCTTGCGACCAGTTCGATTCAAAGCTCCTCCACCACGACCTCGCTGATCGTCGGGATGGTGGCCGCCGGGGCGTTTGGCAGTGATCCTCAAGTTGCCGTGGCGAATACTGTTCCGATCATTATGGGAGCGAACATCGGTACGAGTATCACCAATACGATTGTCTCGTTGGGGCACATTGTTCACAAAGCAGAATTCCAGAGAGCATTCGCGGCTTCGGTTATTCATGATTTCTTCAACATGCTGGCAGTACTACTGCTGCTGCCTCTGGAGGTATTCTTCGGTATAATCAGCAGCAGCGCCAACTGGATGGCAACCCTGTTTCTCGGCGCAGACTCGCTTGTCTTTCGCAGTCCGGTTAAAATGATCACGTCCCCAACCGTGGATTGGATATATTCTCTGTGTGAATCCCAGTTCATCATACACGCCAACTGGCTTGCTCTGCTGGTTGCACTTCCCCTGCTATTTTTCTCGCTGCGAAACTTAACCAGACTTATACACAGCCTGGTTATTTCTCGCCTGGAAGTGTTTTTTGATACGCACATTTTTAAAACGTGGATCCGTGCAATGGTGTTCGGTGTGTTCATAACCGTCCTGGTGCAGAGCAGCTCGATTACCACCTCCCTGGTGATCCCGCTGGCCGGAGCCGGGATCTTGCACCTGGAGCAAATTTTTCCGTACACCCTGGGATCGAACATCGGAACCACTCTTACTGCCCTCCTGGCCAGTCTGGTCTCCGGAACTCATGCGCCATTAGCAGTTGCCTTTTCACATTTATTGTTTAATATTCTTGGTATAATTGGGATTTGGTCTATACCACCAATCAGACGTATCCCTATAATTTTAGCAAGAGGACTGGCAGGATTAACTGTGAAGAATAGATTCCTTCCGTTATTGTATATTTTGGTCGTCTTTTTTGTCATACCGATTACACTCATAATCTTCCTGAGGTGACATGTCTTTATTCAGAGATATATTACACTTATGGCACGCCGAAGACCTCCTCGCCCAGGCCTGGAAAGAATCCCGCGAGATGCTCTGCCTGTCCCAGGAAATCTTTATCGAGGCGATAAGACATCTTCGGGAATCCGATAATGACCAGGCGCTCATGGAACTGAAAAAGCGTGACTGGGAGATCAATACCTTCCAGAAAAATGTGCGCCGGAAGGTATTAACCCATTATTCCGTCACCAACGATCAGTCTGATCTGGCGAACGGGCTTGTGCTCATCAATATGGTTGTCGATATCGAACGGCTGGGAGACTATACCAAGAATATCGTCGATCTGGCACTGAACTATCCGGAAAATATTGTTTCCGAAAACATTTCGGAAGATATCCACACGATTGAGACCATAGTGCACTCCCGGTTTGCCAAAACCGTTAAAGCCGTCATAAATCAGGACATTGAAATAGCCAAATCCCTCAAAGCCAGTTATAAATACGAAATATCCAAACTCTCCGATGATATTGTGAATAATATTCTCTCCGGAGAACTCACCTACGGCTCGGAACGCACAACTGCGGCGATTGCACTCTATGTCCGATATTTGAAGCGCATCGGGAGCCATTTAAATAATATTGCCACCTGTCTGGTCAATCCCTTCGATACCATAGGATATGCACAGTAATCGGCGTTTGTATCATGACGAAAGACTGTGGTTCCGCTGCTGCCGGTCCCGGTGTGTGCCCGTTAACTCTTTTGAACTGTTTTCTGATTTCCTTATATTCCAGGATATTTTCAGAGATGAATGAGGCAGTGTTGATGCACTGAAAGCGCAGAGGACCCAGGTATGTCAAAAGGTGTGACAAAGCAGAGTGAAGACTTTTCCCGATGGTACACGGATGTGGTTCAGAAGGCGGAATTAGCCGATTATTCGCCGGTCAAGGGGTGCATGGTCATCCGCCCCTATGGATATGCCATCTGGGAGCGGCTGCAGCAAACCCTGGACACCATGTTTAAAGACACCGGACATGAGAACGCCTACTTCCCGTTGTTTATCCCCCAGAGCTATCTGGAGAAAGAAGCCGAGCACGTGGAAGGATTTGCCCCGGAGACCGCCGTTGTCACCCACGGCGGCGGCAAGGAACTGGACGAGCCGCTGGTGATCCGTCCGACTTCCGAAACCATCATCTGGGCCATGTACAAGAACTGGATCAGCTCTTACCGTGATCTCCCGCTGTTGATAAATCAATGGGCGAACGTGGTCCGCTGGGAAATGCGAACCCGCCTGTTTCTGCGCACCACCGAATTCCTGTGGCAGGAAGGGCATACTGCCCATGCCACCTTTGATGAAGCCGAGGAGGAAGCCAGGCAGATGCTGGAGATTTATCGGCGAACGGCGGAAGATTTTATGGCCATCCCTGTGCTTACCGGCTCGAAAAGCGAGCGGGAAAAATTTGCCGGAGCCGTGCATACCTACACCATCGAAGCCATGATGGGCGATAAAAAAGCCCTCCAGGCTGGCACCTCCCATAATCTGGGGCAAAATTTCGCCAAAGCATTCGATGTGCAGTTCCAGAATGTAGAAAACGAATTGGAGTATGTCTACGCCACCAGCTGGGGAGTCAGCACCCGCCTGGTCGGCGCACTCATCATGGCTCATGGGGACGATCAGGGGCTGGTGCTTCCGCCGAAGCTCGCCCCACATCAGGTGGTGATTGTACCAATCTGGCGGAACGAGGACCAACAGAGTGCCGTCATGAATGCGGTGCAATTGCTGGCAACCGAGCTCAAGGACCAAAACATCCGGGTTCATATCGACAGGCGGGAAACGGTCACTCCCGGATTTAAGTTTAATGACTGGGAAATGAAAGGCGTACCACTGCGGGCAGAGATCGGACCGCGTGACGTAGAAAATAAAGCCGCTGTGCTGGTTCAACGATTGGGGGGAAGCAAATCCACCGTTGAACTCGGATCGGCCGGTCCGACAGTCAAATCTCTGCTTGACACCGTTCAGGAAACCATGTACGATCGGGCAGTGCAGTTCAGAAACGACCACACCCTTCAAACTCGTGACTATGAGGAACTCCGTAACTTCATCGACAATGACGGCGGCTTCGTACTGGCGCCCTGGAGCGGAAATGCGGAGACTGAAGACCAGATTAAAGAAGAGACAAAAGCAACCCTGCGCTGCATCCCTTTCGAGGGTCCGGAACTCACAGCTACTGAGAAAGATATTGTCTCCGGAGAACCTGCAAAGTACTGGGCTTATTTTGCCAGAGCATACTAGAATGCGACAATTGTATTAATCATACGCCCGTATGGCCAGGCAGCCATGCGGGCTTTTCTATAGTATCCCAGCGAAGTGATCATGGCTATTATTTCCACACCCGCAATCATTCTCCGGCGAATTGAACATAGTGAAACCAGTATAATCTGCACTTTTTATACGCGGAATTACGGCAAACTTACGGCAATCGCCAAAGGTGCCCGGCGCCCGAAGAGTCAGTTTGCCGGCCTCCTTGATATTATGAACTACCTCCACATAGTCGTCCATACCAAAGAAACCCGGAATGTCCAGACCCTTTCCGGCGCGGAATATCAACGCCCGTTTTTACGTATCCAACAGGACATGCGCCGTACTGCCATTGGTATGATAATGATTGAGACCGTCCGGCAGGCAATTATCGGGGAAGAACCACATCCGGAAATATTCGATCTTACTATCGAAGCCCTCAGTTGTCTCAATGATGAAGACCAGGCGGACATTGAAACGCTGTGGTGGTTCCATCTTCACCTGGTATCACTCCTGGGGTATCATCCTAAACTGCAGTACTGCCATGAATGTCAGCAGGCATTACAGGCCGGCGCATTTTCCTCCCGAAGTGGTCACATTTACTGTGCACGGTGCAGTACACAACAAACAGACCTGACCCATCTGAACAACCTGGAAATCCGGATGTCCAAATATTTACTTCAACATTCTCTTCCCCAGATTGATCTGGAAGCCATCCATCGGACGATTCGCTATCCATCCGAAACAAAGGCGAGTGACAGGGCGGTTATCAATCCTCTGCACTTTACCGAATTCATTATCAAATACCTGCGATTCCACGTCGAGGGGATCGGCACATTGCGGAGCCTGCACTTTTTTACTACATTAAATTGAGTTGTGATCCGATGGCAGGGAATCATATCTAAACCGGAACTATGATCCCGAACGAACGTACAGTCTAAAACAGGTAATTATTTCAGACAAAACCGAATGTACAGAGGACTCAAATTTGGCCCCAACTGGGGGTATGGAGGCAGCAGAAATCGGTTCAACCCGTTACGGAGCGAATTTTATTCCAGCGCCATCCGGGTCCTCATAGCAGTAAACCTGGCGATTTTTGTGCTTCTCTGGTTGTTTGCCAGCCGGGAATTCGAATACACTATCTTCCGCTGGTTGGGTTTGGTTCCGCGCCGGGTCTGGCAAGAGGGGATGATCTGGCAGATTGTCACCTACATGTTTCTACACGGTGGCTTCTGGCACGTGGCTATCAATATGTTTGTTCTCTGGATGTTCGGGACGGAAATAGAATATCGCTGGGGACGGAACGAATTCGTAAAATATTATCTGATCACCGGAGTCGGATCCGGTATTGTCACAATGCTCTTTTCTCTCAATTCACAAATTCCGGTCGTGGGAGCCAGCGGAGCGATTTACGGTATTCTACTGGCATACGGCCTTATGTTTCCGGAACGATATGTCTATATCTATTTCCTTTTTCCCATCAAGGTGAAATATTTCGTGGCGATTATTGGTGCAATGGCGTTCTTTTCATCGTTCGGCACCACCGGGGGTGGAATCAGCCACATGACGCATCTCAGCGGGATGATTATCGGCTGGCTTTATATTAAACAAGATTGGCGGTTGAATTTCCTGAAGAAGAATTTCCGCAAGCATCAACGAAGAAAAACATTGGAAAAGATCGAAGAAGTGGAGGAAGAAATACGCGATTTCCGAGAAGAAATTGATCGGATCCTGGATAAAATCAATCAGGTGGGATACGATAACCTGAATGAAGACGAAAAAGAACTCTTATATCGGGCGAGTAAACACCTGGCAGATGATGATACACCAAATTAATCTTTTTAACACCCTCCCCTGACCAAGCCGGGCAATACGGGTCTGAGAAGCAGGGTTCTTTCTCTCCTTAATTCCAGTGAGGATTTTCCGGAGTGGGCAGGTGGAGTGTATTCAGCAGTGACAGATCCTCCATCTCCTGCCTGAGATATTCCCGTACTATCTGACTGCGCAATACGATATTATCGATCTCCAGTAATTTCTGTTTCTCACTGACTGGGATAGGGAGCCAGGTGGTCATTAAATTGACCAGGGTCTCTAAGGACACGTCAGTCTGTTCAATATCCTTGATGGGGAAATCTTCCTGAGTGAGTTCGGCAATCCGGCGAAATCGTTGAAGCAATCTCTCCCGTTCTTTCCTGATTTGCCACCGCTCAGCGGAATCCTGTATTACCTGCATTGTGCCATGACGATACTCTGCGGTTTTCGGCAATTCCGTAATACGTACCTTCACAAGGCCGTTGAGCAGAATGTTCGATTTCCCGTCTTTCAGGGGCTCGAATTCTTCAAGATACGCCAGGGTACCGATAGAGTGAAAAGGCGGATCGTGTTCCTGGTAATTCTCCCATCCTTCCTGCAGCAAAGTGATCGCCAGAATTCGTTCCCCGGCGAGAACATCGCTGGTCATTTGTTGATATCGGGGCTCGAAAATATGCAACGGGAGAAGCGTCTTTGGCAGAAAAACAACATCCGGCAGCGGAAAAATCGGGGATTCACCGGAAAAATTCGTCAACTCATAATTCAAACCTAAACTCTCTGCCATAAATCCCTCTCTTTAATCTGTGAGTTTACTGGAGAGAGCAACGATGTACCGGCAGATCATCCTGGTCGGCTCTTCCGGAAAAGAAGCGAAAATCTTCATTTCCATGCCGCACTGCGGTTTACTTTTATGTCCTGTTGCCATCATTCCCTGGATGTTCTGCGTCCTTTTTCCCTCCTCTTTCCTCATCCGTAAACTTTCACCCATACACCTTACCTTAAATATGCACCATTGAGTTCAATCCGGGTTATTCGTGAACTTCAGATTACTGTTCCATCTGTATGCTGTATGGCAATAAATAAAGTATCTGTTCGTCTGTCAGGAATGTCATCTGCTCGACCTGTTGCAGGGCATTCTGAATATCCTTCGGGAGATCGAGCTTTGATTTGAAAGTAGGGCTTTCACTCAGCAGATCAAAGAGCTTTACCGCATATTTTGGATAATAATCGAACGCAACAGGCTTATCCGCCGGTATTCCTGCGGCATCCCTGGCCAAGGATATCGCCTGGGCGATTCCTCCCAGTTCATCGATCAATCCCACTGTGTGCGCCCTCTGCCCGGAGTAGATCCGTCCCCGGCTCAGACTATCGACGGAATCCGGGGACATGCCTCTGCCCTGTGCCGCCTTTCCAACAAAATTATTGTAGGTTTCCATCATTAACTGGTAGATCCTGGTCCGCTCGTCCTCGGTGAGGTCCCTGGACGGATCTAACATATCGGCCTGGTCGCCTCTTTTGAGAATCTGGGTATGCACCCCGATTTTCTCGATTAATTCCTTGAAAATAAATTCACCGAAGACCACTCCAATCGACCCGGTGACGGTTTCCGGATTCGCAAGCACCGTATCCGCCGCCATGGAGATATAATATCCGCCGGAGGCAGCCACATCCCCCATGCTCACAATCACGGGTTTTTTATCTTCACCTGCGCTTGTAAGCTGCACTTCCCGCCAGATAATATCCGAACCAAGCGCCGACCCGCCCGGACTATCCACCCGGAGAACAATGGCCCTGACACCGGGATTATTTCGTGCATCCCGGAGCGCTTCTGCAATCGTTTCCGCCCCCATATTCGTGGAGCCGGTAAACGGAGAACGATTACTCTCCCCGGTTGTAATGGGGCCGACTGCATAAATTATCGCGATTTTGTCTTGAATCGGGGACTCCCAATCATAGATCCAATCGTGCTGCTGACCGTACTCTTTCTCGGAGAGCAGCCGGTATTGCCCGCCGCGCTGTCCCTCTTTGATAAACTTTTTGAATTCGTCGCGATAGAAGAGCGAATCGACGAGGCCGGTTTTCAATGCCCGCCGGGCGCCATACGGCCCCCGGTCAATCAGCGATTTGACAGAATCAACCGGCACAGCCCGGGATCGGCTTATCGCCCGGGTGAAGGACGTATAAACATCATCCAGGTAGGCATTTAATTGTTCCAGATTTGCGGTGGAAGCGCTGTCTCTGGTAAACATTTCTCCTGCTGTTTTATACTCTCCAATCCGGATGAACTCTGCTTTCACACCGACCTTCTGCAGCAGGCTTTTCACATAGATGAGTTGAGAAGCAATCCCGGTGGGCCACAAATCTCCGCCAGGGTTCAGGTAAATTTTATCTGCCGCACTGGCTAACAAATAGTTGAGGTTGGAGCCACTCTCCAGATATGCATACACCTTCTTTCCGCCAGCCCTAAACTGCTGCAGTGCCCTGCGAATTTCATTCACCTGGGCCGGCCCAATTTGCGGATCCTGAATTGATAGGACTATACCCGCAACATCAGGTTGTCGGGAATACTTTTGTATTTGCATGATGAGTTCCGTGAGGGTCCTGCCCCGTGCTCCGAACAGCCAAAATCGGGGGCGTTCCTCCGGGATGGAGCCGTCAAACTCCATCAGGATAAATTTGTCTCTTTTCACTGGTGAAAGGACACTCCGCTTGCGGGCACTGGAAAACTGGTATATCCCGACGGGATCCGGATAGCGACCGGCGCCATTGGCTGCAAAACCCTGTACAGCCCTCACCTGGTGATGCTGCAAATTGACCCCAATTCCTACTCCCACCGTTTGACTTTCCTGCAGATAGAACGCATCGAGGGTCACCCCGTCAACGATTTCCGTAGTGAGGGTAAACTCCGTGTCCAGCACATCTCCCTCCGAGTTCAGCAGTAAGTCAGTTCCCACGGTGAACCGGTTGCCGAACGGCCGGAGCGCCACACCGGCGCGGTATTCAAGCGGCTGAGTATTGCTGGCGGTGAGATTATTACCGACTGCTCCCAGGGAGAGGTATGGCAGCGGACGGAGTAATAATCCCAGGGAATACGCAGGATACCACGCTTTGCCAAAAGTGATGCCATAGCCAAAATACATTCCTCGCGTCAACGCAGTTGAAGAAACAGCCCTGTAGTGATACTGCTCGCCTGGCTTATAAAAGGAAAGACCGAACGCTCCTTCACCGGAGCTGGAGCTCAGGTAAAAGGAGGCGTCCTCCAGAGAATGCGCCTGCAATGGTCCTGCCAGGCCGAACTGAAAGCCTTCATTCACTGCTAATCCGGCCGGATTCCAGCGAAGGGCAAAAATATCATCGGTTGTCGCCGTCGATTGGGTGGGGGCGATCTGGCCGAAAGCCGGCGTACACAGAACAACTCCAATGATTAGTTCGGTCAGCACTCTCAAAATTCACTCCTCGTTTTCATCTCTGAGTCTATTTAGAAAACGCCTCAAAGAGATCCCGTGACGACAGGACAAAGAAAATATACAATATATCCGTCCAAATAGCGTATATATCTTATCTCCATAATAAACATACGCCAGGTTCACCAACTTGTATCAGACGCATGTTTTCTAAACACTTTCATCTCTGGTAAGTTGGTGGACTGCTGCCGTGCGAATATTTCGCAGCAGACCCTGATATTTCGCTCTCTTCACCGGACTCTTTCTGAATCGCTCCCGATACTCCTGGTCGGTCAGGTCCAGCCAGTCGGTAAGATCCCGGTTGACGTTCTCTTCTCTGGGATAAAAATGGCTGTCCTCCGTGGGATGTTCGAACTTGTTATTCCAGGGACAGACCTCCTGACAGATATCGCAGCCATAAATCCATCCTGCCATGTTACCGGCCTGTTCTTCCGGAAAGTGATCGCCGCGATACTCAATGGTCAGGTAGGAGAGGCATTTCCGTGAATCCAGCACATAGTCATCCACAATGGCATTTGTGGGACAGGCGTCGATACATCGGGTGCAGGAACCGCAGTAATCGGGGAGTGGTGAATCGTATTCCAGTTCCACGTCGGTGATAATCGCTCCCGGGAAAAACCAGGAGCCGTGATCCCGATGAATCAGGTTGGTGTGCTTTCCGATCCATCCGATGCCGGCTCTAACCGCCCAGGCTTTTTCCATAATGGGACCGGTATCCACATAGGAACGAGAGCGCACCGGCTCATTCGACAGCTCTTGAAGATACTTCTCCAGGGATCGAACCTTCGGAGTGACGACATCGTGGTAATCATCTCCCCAGGCGTAATTGCTGATTTTGGCCTTCCGGGGTTCCTGCGGAGCTCGCCCGCTATAATAATTATAGGCGACCATAATTACCGATTTCGCCCCTGGCACCACTTCTCTGGGATCAGTCCGGCGTTGAACATTCCGGGCCATCCAGTGCATAGTCCCATGATAGTTTAAATCGAGATATTCTCTCAGACGTTGTGCCTCATCGTCCAATGCCGCAGCCGCCGCAATCCCGAATTCAATAAAGCCGAGCTCCCTGGCTCGATCTTCCAATTCTTTTCGTATTTGTATCGGGTTCCTGCTCATGGTAACCAATCACACATTCTCAGATGAATTTACCATCACCGCATACCGGAATGAACCAGATCCCGGCGGAGTTCCTTCTCTGGGAAATGGAGACAGTATACCGGATGCTCATGGTTTCCACTCGCCGCTCACATATTTCTCTGCCCATAAGATGCCCACCATAGATTTCGCATCCGTGATCTCTCCGGTTTTGACCGCGTCAAGTGCCTCATTAAACGGCAGGGTAAACGTCTCAATGAATTCGTCCTTATCCTGCTGCTCCTGATGGAATGTCAATCCTTCCACTATGTAGATATGAATCACTTCGTCACTGTATCCGATACAGGGATGGAGTATGCCGACTTTGGTAAACCAGTCTCCCTCATACCCGGTCTCTTCCAGCAACTCCCGCCGGGCAGATTCGATAGGATCTTCGCCATGATCGATTTTTCCGGCCGGGAGTTCCACCAGTTCCCGGCCCAGGGGATACCGATACTGGCGCTCCATGACAATGTCTCCGTTCTCCAGGATCGGCACCATCACCGCCGCCCCGGGATGCTTTATGTACTCCCGGATACTGGTGCGTCCATCGGGTAATGTCACCTCATCACGGTACACATGGAGTAATACGCCATCGAAAACATTGGTCGAAGCCAGCTGCTTTTCCGTTAACTCCGCCATAACACTCCTTTCAGATTCCTTTTCAAGTGTGAGTATACTAAATCAAAGCTTGCTCTGCAAGATACCCGCCGGGATTGATACAAATTTACTCCTGTCAGCGATGCTCTTTTATTGCTATTTCCTGCTGCGTACACCAAATTAGTAGTATCTAAGAGAAGGATGTTCAGATTTAATGCACATCGCCATGCTTTCGCCCATTGCCTGGCGGACGCCGCCGCGGCACTATGGTCCCTGGGAGCGGGTGGTCTCTCTGCTCACCGAGGGGTTAGTCGCCGCCGGTGTGGATGTCACGCTGTTCGCCACCGGAGATTCCCGGACCCGCGGAACACTCCACGCCGTATGCCCGTCCGGTTATGAAGAGAATAACACCATCGATCCCCGGGTCTGGAGTGTCCTCCATATTTCTGAGGTGTTCGAGCGAGCGGATAAGTTCGACTTAATCCACAATCATTTTGATTTCACACCGTTAACTTACAGCCACCTAATTCAATCGCCGCTTCTCACCACTGTCCACGGGTTTTCGTCTCCCAGGATACTCCCGGTCTATGAAAAGTATGACTCTACATCTTTTTACGTCTCGATCAGCGACGCGGACCGGGCCCCGGAACTCACCTACGTGGCGACCATTCACCATGGGATTGATCTGGAGAATTTCACTTTTAACGCTCACCCGGAAGACTACTTGTTATATTTCGGACGCATTCATCCGGACAAGGGTACCCGGGAGGCCATCGACATTGCCACCCAGTGTGGCCGCCGCTTGATCATCGCCGGGATTATCCAGGATGAAACCTATTTCCAGGAGCTGGTTTTCCCTCACATCGACGATAAACAAACCACCTATATCGGCAGCGTGGGTCCCGAACAGCGGGATCAGCTGCTCGGGAATGCGTTTGCACTCCTCCATCCGATAAATTTTGCCGAACCATTCGGTCTCTCCGTCGTTGAATCCTTAGCTTGTGGCACACCGGTCATCGCCTTTAATAAAGGGAGTATGCCTGAAATCGTTCTTCAGGGCAAGACCGGATATTTGGTTACAACGGTAGAGGAGGCCGTGGAAGCGGTTCAAAGAGTTCCGGAAATCGACCGGGCGAAATGCAGATGGGATGCAGAACAACGCTTCGCAGTCGAACGGATGGTCAATGAATATGTCCAGGTGTATGAGCACATCCTCCAATACGCTGATGCATCATAGTGGAATACTACGCCGGGTGGATCCCCGGGGAAAAACCCAATTTTTATCTGCCCAATGTCAGCATAAGCTGAGGTTACTTGCATGCAACAGCCCGTTGTGACACGATATGCGCAAAACCCTATCCTGACCAGGGATGATGTCCCTTATCCTGTTGCCACCGTGCATAATGCCGGGGCTGTCAAATACTACGGACAGTATATTCTGCTGTTTCGGTCCCATCTCCGGAACGGACGCTCCATTATCGGGAAAGCGGTCAGCCGGGACGGACTTTCCTTCCAGGTAGATGCAAAACCCTTTTTTGAGCCGGCGATGGAAGGCGAGTACCGTGAGTATGAAGAATATGGTGTGGAAGATCTTCGCATCAATCCGGTGGAGGAGACGTATTATCTGACCTACAGCGGATATTCCCGGCATGGGGTGCGCATCATGCTGGCCCGCACGGACGACTTCACCTCCATTGAACGGATCGGTCCCATCAGCCAGGCGGATATGCGCAATGTGGTACTGTTCCCGGAGAAGTTTGGCGGCAGCTACATCCGCCTGGACCGGCCGCACACCCATATTACGCCCTGGTCAATCTGGATTTCCTACTCGCCGGATCTGGTTCACTGGGGCAACTCAAAAAGACTCATTGCGCCGCTGCACTATCACTGGGATGAGATGAAGGTGGGGCCCGGGGCTCCGCCCACCCGGACCGGTGAGGGATGGCTGAACATCTTTCACGGAGTGTACTCTACTATGAGCGGTGCAGTCTACCGGCTGGGAGTGGCCCTGCATGATCTGCAGGATCCTGCTCGTATTCTTGGTGTTGCCGATGCATGGATCCTGCAGCCGGAAGATCCCTGGGAGATATCCGGGTATGTGCCAAACGTGGTGTTCACCTGTGGGACAATTTCCGAAAATGACGGCCTGCTTCGGTTATACTGGGGTGGCGCAGACAACGTGATGTGCACGGGAACCGCGAATGTTGCTGAACTTATCTCATTATGTCTGCACTCATCCCGGCCTCCACTGTAGGAGGCTCCATACTTGAAGAGAACCAGGAGGAATCTTTTATGTCCATAAATGGAAAAATTGCGATTGACCAGCTCAATACCGTGGCGGTGTTGGGAAATTACGAGCCGCGCCGGTGCGGCATTGCCACGTTCACCACTGATCTCTGTGAAACCATGGCCAGGGAATTCTCCACCACGGTGAATGTTATGGCGCTGGCTATGAACGACATTGAGGCCGGCTATGCCTACCCGAAACGAGTGAAGTTCGAACTGCGTGCCAATATTCCTGGGGACTATCTCCGGGCGGGTGACTTCCTGAATATCAACCAGATTGATGTTCTGGTGGTCCAGCATGAATATGGCATTTTCGGCGGGGAGCACGGAGCGCACCTGTTCCATCTGCTGCGAAACGTCAAAATGCCCGTCATCACAACCCTGCATACTGTCCTGCAGGATCCGACCTCTAAACAACGTGCGGTGATCCTGGAGCTCGCCGATCGTTCCGAGAAGCTGGTGGTGATGGCCCAACGCGCCAGGCAAATGCTTGTCGACATCTATGGGATCCCGGAATCACAGATAAGTCTCATCCCACACGGGATCCACGATGTCCCCTTTGTTGATCCCAGCTTCTACAAGGACAAGTTCGAGTGGCAGTATACGAAGGTGATTCTCACGTTCGGACTCCTGGGCCCGGGTAAGGGATTGGAGGTGATGATCGAGGCCATGCCACACGTCGTGGAAGCGCATCCGGATGCGGTCTACGTGATTCTGGGCGCCACCCATCCACACATCCTTCGCACGAGTGGGGAAGAATACCGGCACAGGCTGCAGCGACGGATCGACCACCTGGGGCTGCATTCCAACGTCGTATTTCATAATCAATTTGTCGACATAGAAACGCTGAAGGAATACATCAGCGCAGCCGACCTGTATGTTACCCCGTATCCGAACAGAGAGCAGATCACCTCGGGCACCCTGGCCTATGCGGTGGGATCCGGCAAGGCGGTCGTCTCGACGCCCTACTGGTATGCGGAGGAACTGCTGGATGAGAACCGCGGGCACCTGGTGCCTTTTGAAGAGGTGAATGCACTCGCGGAAGCCGTGACCAGGATGCTGGCCGACGATGTGGAACGCAATGCCATGCGAAAACGAGCCTATCTCTATGGCCGGTCCATGACCTGGGAAAAAGTGGTTCAGGAATACGTACGACTGGCGAGCGACGTCCTCTCACATCGCAGGAAAAAAGCGGATGTATACATTCCGGAGGATAATCATTTCCCGAAGGTGCTGGACGAGCTGCCGAAAATCAACCTGCAGCACCTGCGCTCACTCACCGATGATACCGGCATCCTGCAGCATGCCTTTTTCGCCATTCCGGACAGGGATCATGGCTACTGTGTGGATGATAATGCCCGGGCGCTTGTTGCCAG
Organism: uncultured bacterium; assembly: GCA_964413425.1. Classification (GTDB taxonomy): domain Bacteria; phylum Fidelibacterota; class JAANXI01; order JAANXI01; family JAANXI01; genus DATFLS01. The sequence goes on along the minus strand of CAYPST010000004.1, from coordinate 52,296 downwards.
CTGCATGCACTATAAATTGCTGGGAGACGAGTCCGTTATCCCGTTGATCAAGACCTACCTGGCCTATTTGTATCATGCGTTTAACACGGAAAAGGGGTGGTTCCGGAATTTCATGTCGTATGACCGGCAATGGCTGGACGAAGTGGGCAGCGAGGATGCCCATGGCCGGGCGATCTGGGGGCTGGGGGTGACGGTGAACACCGCACCCAACAAAACACTGCGGGACAGTGCAACCCGCCTGTTCACTGACGTGGTGAATGTGGTGGAACAGTTTACGTCTCCCCGGGCCTGGGCCTACAGTAGTATCGGGCTGCACAATTATCTTGACGTGTATGGGGGGGATGCGACGGTGAAAAATCTGCTCACCGAACTGTCCGAACGGCTGTTCCGGTTATACCAGGAAAATCACAAACCGGATTGGCCCTGGTTCGAAGAGACAGTCACCTATTCCAATGGTATTCTCTGTCAGGCGCTGGTACTCACCGGACACAAACACAACCATCCTGAGATGCTCGATGCCGGACTGGCGGGGCTCAGATGGCTGCTGGATCAACAAACCGGTCCCAAGGGACATCTCAGCCTTATCGGCAATGACGATTGGTTCAGGCGGTGGAGCGGACGGTCTACGTTCGACCAGCAGCCGGTGGAAATCCTGGGGCTTATCCAGGCCTGTGGAGAGGCGTTTCGGGTCACCGGCGACGAACGCTGGATACAGGAAGCCAGACGCTGCATCGGCTGGTTTCTGGGTCAGAATGACCTGGAAGTTAAGCTCTATGATTACCAGACCGGGGGCTGCTGCGACGGGTTGCACCCCACCGGTGCAAATGCGAACCAGGGAGCCGAATCAACACTCTCCTGGCTCCTCTCGTTAATGGAAATGTATAACCTCCTGGCGGACGAAATCCTGATGAAAGAGCACCTGCATAACGGCGGGAAAAAACAGGAGACGGCTGTGAAAAAACAGAATAGCACACGGATGAACACAGAAAAAAGGGATTAACACAGATTGCAGACACGGGAAATGTGAGAAGTGAAAAGCAGGAAGGCCGGAGGGCAGGGGATAAAGATTACGGCTAGAAGAAAAGAGGCTCCACCCCAACACCCAACCAGCTACATCTCGCAGAGACCCCTTGGGATAGGAGTATAGGATCTGGAGGAGATCGGTTTGGTGCATCGTAGGATCCTTTTCAAATATTCGCTGCCTATTCAACTCAGTTGTATACATTGAATGTGGAGGGGGAGAATCTGTGATCATCCCCTGTTTCTGTGTTTACCCGTATGCTATTATTACTTATGAATAAACCAGGATAAACAGACTCAATTCTACAGGGTAGGTGCCACAATGAACCAGATCACTGTCAGAAGAAAAGAAACCAAGTTCGTGTCGGACCCGTCCCGGGTCATCACCAAATTCTACTACCCCGGTTCCCAGCGACGGACCCGGCATGTGATTCGCCGGGTGCTTTCCCTGTCCGAGGAACGCGCAGCGGCACTCATGGAACGGATATGCCGTGATTTTGCCCACCGGCACCGGGATATCGAGAAGGTCTTTCGCAGCCATTATCGCCACGTGGAAAAATTCGTCCCGCCACAGTACAATCTCTCGGAAGCCAGGAAACTGCTGATCGGGGCCTATTTCACCCACGAATATTCCATCGAGGCGGCCGGATTTTTCAATCCCTCCATCGTTCCCCATCCGAACCAGCGGAAGATCAAGGAAGGTGAAGTCCGGTTTATTATCAGCTTCCGGGCCACCGGAGAAGGGCACATCTCTTCCATCGAATTTCGCAGCGGCATTCTGGACAGGTACAATCACGCCATCCTCGATCCCGTACTGCGATACGCCGAAACGCCGGATATCACCATGCGGCCGTCCTATGAGAAGGAATATTTTGTCCGGAAATTACGAGAGATGGGGCTCCGCAACAGCATGAGCACAAACATTTTCAGGCAATTACCGGACGAGTTCTCCTTTAAGCAATTGCAAACGGTGCTGGAGAGAGAAAAACAGACCCGGGATTCCTCTATTATCCTGCGTGATATTACCAACACGATTTACTGGATTGCCCGGTCGAATCATGAGCGGAGGTTTCGGCGAGGAACGCATCTGTCCGAACGCGTGATCTTCCCGGTATCCAAGGAAGCTGTCAAGGGACTGGAAGATGCCCGGTTTGTTCGCTTTACGGATACGGATGGATCCGTTCGATATTATGCTACTTATACTGCCTATAACGGGATCGACATTCTGCCGATGCTGCTGCGCACCACGGATTTCGAAACGTTTTACTTCAACACCCTGAGCGGCGATTCGGTGAAGGATAAAGGAATGGCCCTCTTTCCCAGGAAAATCAATGGGAAGTATGTCATGATTTCCCGCATCGACGGTGAAAACCTGTACATCATGTGGTCGGATATCGTGGAAGTCTGGAACGATGCGGAAATCATTCAAACGCCGGGACATCCCTGGGAGCTGGTGCAGATCGGGAACTGTGGTTCACCGATTGAAACTCCGGAAGGCTGGCTGCTGTTAACCCACGGGGTCGGTCCGATGCGCCAATATTCCATTGGAGCTGCCTTACTGGACTTACACACTCCGTCCAAAGTGATTGCGCAGCTTGAGGACCCGCTTCTCGTTCCCCATGCCACGGAAAGAGAAGGGTACGTACCCAATGTCGTCTACTCCTGCGGAGGAATGATTCATCAGAACGAACTGGTGCTGCCCTACGCCATGTCCGATTCCTCCTGCGGGTTGGTCACCGTTCCCATGGATGAACTGTTATCGGCACTCCAGCCCGCCCGGGAAGCCGAAGCGGTGGCACAGAAATGATGTGATCTCTACCAACTTCTCATATCTTCACAGAAGGGAGTGGTGCGCAGCAGTCCGGATTCCGCTTCCAGAGATTGAACGGTAATGCGATACGCTGGTGTGCCTCGGGAATCGGTCTGGGAAGATAGGCTTTCCCCCGTCTTCATAGGCGAACAGCCAGATTTCATTCGTCTGGATCCGGCCATGTTTCCAGAGAATGAGTACAGCTCTTGAGACCTCTTCATGTCTGCGGTGACGGGTATATTCTCCCAGCGGACTATGGGTGAAGATGATATCATATGATTGCGGCGGCAGCAGTGAAACGATTGTCTCCTGCACATCCGAAGATTCCAGGGGATGCTGATCGGGCTCATCATCCAGATCTCCCATACCTCCGGTGGCATGAAATGTCTCGAGTACGTGTTGAAATCTGGGTGCTCTGTCGGGATCATCTTTTCGAGAGAGACTGGAAATGTGCCACTCCCGGTCCGGCTGCATTAAAATCGTACCGCCCATCCACAACGTTTCATCGTCGGGATGGGCGACAATCACCAACGCTTGTCGAAATTTGTCGGGGAGAATCATTGTAGTCAGGATTCAACCTGTTCCAATACATTATTTCTTGTCATGGTTTATCTTTCGTTGCCAAAGAAAAAACGCCCCGACCGGTGCGGGGCGTTTCAGATCTGCCATCGCTGGGATACCACTGACAGGAATTAGTACATCCCTTCCATATCATCCATGCCACCCGGCATCTTGCTCTTCTTCTCTTTTTCCTCTTCCTCCGCCACCACGCATTCGGTGGTCAGAAGCAGACCGGCCACACTGACCGCATTTTCCAGCGCGATGCGGGCGACCTTGGTGGGATCGATGATGCCGGCTTTCACCAGATCGCAGAACTCTTCTTCCTGGGCATCAAATCCGAAATTGGTGTTCTCCGATTCCAGGATCTTCTGCACCACAATGGATGCTTCATGTCCGGCGTTCACTGCAATCTGTCGCACCGGTTCTTCCAGCGCCCGGCGAAGAATCGTCACCCCGATCTGCTGATCGCCCTCCAGTTCGAAGTCATCCAGGACCTTGACGGCACGGAGGTAGGTGACTCCGCCCCCGGGGATGATGCCTTCCTCCACGGCTGCCCGGGTGGCGTGCAGCGCATCCTCGACGCGCGCTTTTTTCTCCTTCATCTCCACCTCAGTGGCAGCCCCGACATTCAAGACCGCCACACCGCCGGACAGCTTTGCCAGCCGTTCCTGCAGTTTCTCGCGATCATAATCCGAAGTCGTATCTTCGATCTGGGCTTTGAGCTGATTGATGCGCCCCTTGATATCCTCTTTCTTGCCGGCGCCTTCCACCAGAGTGGTATCGTCTTTAGTAATAGTAATCCTCTTGGCCTGCCCCAGATACTCGACCGTGGTATTTTCCAACTTGAATCCGCGTTCTTCGGACACCACGGTTCCACCGGTGAGAGTCGCGATGTCTTCCAGCATGGCCTTCCGGCGATCGCCGAATCCGGGCGCCTTGACGGCTGCTGTCTTTAAGGTGCCGCGCAGCTTGTTCACGACCAGCGTCGCCAGGGCCTCGCCTTCCACGTCCTCTGCGATGATCAACAACGCTTTCCCCATCTGGGAAATCTTCTCCAGAATCGGCAGTAAATCCTTCATACCGCTGATTTTCTTGTCATGGATCAGGATATACGCCTCTTCCAGCACTGCTTCCATGGAATCCGGATTGGTGACGAAATACGGCGAGAGATAGCCGCGATCAAACTGCATGCCTTCCACCAGCTCCAGGCTGGTTTCCAGGGTTTTGGCTTCTTCCACGGTGATGACACCGTCTTTGCCGACCTTATCCATGGCATCGGCGATCAGATCCCCGATCTCGCGATCATTATTAGCAGAAATCGCCCCAACCTGCGAGATCTCTTCACGGCCCGGGAGCTCTTTGCTGACGTCCCGCAGATACTCCACGACCTTCCGGGATGCCTGATCCAGTCCCCGCTTGATTTCCATGGAATTGGATCCGGCAGCCACATTCCGGAGTCCCTGGTGAAAAATCGATTGGGCGAGAACAGTGGCGGTGGTGGTTCCGTCACCGGCCACATCCGAGGTCTTGGAGGCGACCTCTTTCACCATCTGGGCGCCCATGTTCTCGATATGATCGCGCAATTCGATTTCCTTGGCAACGGTGACTCCGTCCTTGGTTACGGTGGGTGCACCGAACGACTTCTGGAGTAACACATTCCGTCCTCGCGGCCCTAATGTGACTTTTACCGCATTCGCTAATCTGTCAACCCCCTTCTTTAACGCATTGCGGGCCGACGCATTATATTCTATGATTTTATCTGCCATAGTATAAACCTCCTTTCTCTGCCCTTAAATGACGGCCAGAATATCATTTTCATGCATGATGAGATATTCTTCGCCCTCAAAGTTGAACTCTGTTCCCGAATATTTCCCGTAGATCACCGTATCGCCCTTTTTAACTTCCATGGGAATGGTATCACCGGTGTCGGATTTTTTCCCGGGACCCACCGCAATCACTTCCCCCTTCTGCGGTTTTTCCTTCGCAGTATCCGGCAGGATAATCCCGCCCTCAGTCTGCTCCTCGGCTTCCGAGGGTTTGACGACCACACGGTCTCCTAACGGATTGATCTTCATGGGTGCCTCCTTTCAATGAATATGTATGTTTATCATGTCTTTGTACAATCAATCTATTGCCACACTCTACTCTTCCCTTGCCGTTCCGTCTTTTAGCACTCTTTACTTCGGAGTGCTAATATATAGCGTATCGCACATTAGTTGTCAAGAGATATTTTAAGTGATTCTTTCTCTTTAATGACTATGATTTAAGTAACAAATATCAGGCCATAACATCTTTAGTATGTAAAATTGACATACCTCGATATATAAACCGGGCGGTGTAATTGTTGGAGGTCGAAATAGAAAAACAAAAGGATGGTTTCCTGATCCCATAAACACCCCTGCTGCACAATCTACAGTCTGTCAAATTGACCACCCCATCTCCTGCCCGACACCTGCTTTATCCCTCCGGGATCTGCCAAAATTATCACTTCTCGGTTCTGGCACGGGCTTTGAATAGCAATTCACAGCACTGGATACAGCCAGTACCAGAATGATGGATTTAAAAATTACATAACAACTTAAAAAAAGATGAAAGGAGGCTGTTATGGCTCTGATGAGATGGAATCCCACCCGGGAGATCATGAGTGCATGGAATGAATTTGATCGTCTCTTTAACCGTATGCTCCGCAGTGACGATGTGGACGCGGAGAGGACTGAAATGTCGAATATCGGCACCTGGAGACCCGCTGTCGATATCACCGAGAGAGAAAAGGAATACGTGCTGACGGTCGAACTCCCCGGCATCAACGAGGATGATGTCCATATTGCTTTGAAGGATAACGTCCTCACGTTGAAAGGGGAGAAGAAATTTGAAACGGAAGAAACAGAAGAGAACCGCTACTACAACGAGCGGGTGTTCGGCTCCTTCCAGCGGATGATCCGTTTTGACAGCGAAATTAAAGATGATGATGTCCGTGCGGATTATGAAAACGGAGTCCTGACTATCATCCTGCCGAAAAGTGAAAAGACCATGCATAAACAAATCCCGGTAAAATTCAAAAAGTAATCCGCGCGGAACGGGAAAGTCACTGGACAGCCGGTCGTACGACCGGCTTTTTCCCATACACTCTGACTTATAACGCGCGGATTCGTTGGAGATGATTCAATGAGCCCGGTTCTGACTTATGTACTGATTTTTGGATTGGGTGTATTATTTGTCATCATGTTTATTTATAGCTTTTATCTTCTGTTGTCGTCTTCCAAGGAACCACACCCGGATAGTTCGTTTAAGGACTGGAAGAAACGAATCACCCAGGTCTTCCACAAACGACGTTCTGGTCATGTCTGACAGAAGTGCCGTTGCCGGATCCGTCCTTGGAATACCTGTGATTGTTTCTCTTTTTTACTAACATATTTCCTCCCGGGCAATAATGTATCCGGGAGCATAAGGAGTAGTATCCATGATTGGTAACATAGGTGCCGGTGAATTGTTGATTATTCTTTTCATTATTCTGTTGGTATTCGGCGGGAAAAAGCTTCCGGAGATGGCCCGATCGCTGGGACGCAGCCTTTCTGAATTCAGGCATGCCACTAGCTCTGCCGTCTCGGAGATCAAGGATGCCATTGAACAAGAAACACCAGAATCCCGGAAAAAAACACCGCACCATCCGGTGACGTAATTGAGGGAAAAATCAATAAAAATGACATAAAGGAGAAGCCACAGATTTACACAGATAACCACGGATCACACATTAATAACACTATTTATATATATGGTTATTCTCCTCCTGCTGGTGGCCGGCCCCGTCGAGGGCAAGGCCGGTCGGAGTTGGGGGAGAGACTCTCCTCTGTACATCATTTAGCCTGTCGGTAATCTCATCCCTCCTTCTGAGGTTCCAGCACTTTATTCGTGATCTGTTGTTCTATTTCCATCCGCTGTTCGGCCAGCTGAAGCATCGTCCGAAGCATCTCCGGGTAGGAGTAGCCGTTCAGGGCCGCCATTTTAGCAAGATGCCCGTCCCAGCACCATCCCGGATTGGGATTGGCTTCCAGTAGTTTCGGCTTGCCCTCCGCATCCAGCCGCCAGTCGAACCGCACATAATCCCGACACTCAAGCCGCTCGGAGAGCTGTATACAACATTCGATAACGTACTTTTCAGTTTCCCTGGGGAGTTCGGCGGCTACGGACTTCAGGTTCCGGTAGGGAGAACTCGGCAGCCATTTGGCTTCGTAACCACAGATTCGAGGTAAATCGTCAGGCAGTTCTGAATAATCCTCCTCGATAATCGGGAGCACCAGATACGAATCAGGCGGATTGCCAAGAATCCCTACGCTTAAATCTTTGCCGGTGAGAAATTCCTCCACCAGTATCGGTTTGTCATACCCGAATTTCCCACGGATATCGGAGATGGCGTTTATTAACTCCTCGAAGGAATTTGCCACACTCTGTTGGGTGATGCCGAAACTGGAGTCTCCGAAGTTCGGCTTGGCGATCACCGGAAAGTGCACCGGAAGTTCGAAGGCCGTATCCTCGGGTTCGATAAAAAACGCCGCCGGCACCGGAATCCCCATCTCTGCGGCAATGCCCCGCACCAGTGATTTATCATAACAGTAGGCCAAACATTGGGGAGCGGATCCTGTGTACGGGAGATGCACCATTTCCAATAATGCGGGCACATGCAGCTCTTTCCGGGGATTATTGTCAAATCCTTCATCGCACAGATTCAGTATATAATCCACTTTTCCGGACAGTTTCGTCAGATCCGTAATCAGGGTATTATGATTGGTAAGGTAGGTGAATCGATACCCGGGAAGTGTGCGGAGAGCAGACTTTAACTGATCGATGGTATACAGATCATCCTCATCGAAAACTGCCAAAGGTTTGAGGGGATCCAGTTTCTCCGGATCACCAAGCACCACGGCCACATGCTTGATGCTGTCAGACGTCTTTGTCTTCACCGGGGTCCATTCCTTCCGCACCAATCCGGTAATAATAATGCGTCTGGCCATCATCCCAAGGTCTTGATTTCTTCCGGATTGGGTGGTTAATTCGTAATCCAACGAGATATCACTGAACCCGGCATTTTGCATCAATCCCGCCAGTTCCTTTCTGGTATAGAGCCGCTCGGCATAGAATTGATCCGCAATCACCCCTCTGGTGACATGCGTTACCACCTCCCGGGAGATTAATCGTTGTTTATCCAGACTCAGCGATCGTTCCCGACAGACGAATAACTTCTTATCGATCCATTCCCAGGTACGCGGCCGAAAGTGCTGTTTCAGATATTCTCCGTCGGCAACATCTATCAGCACTTTTCCCCAGGGCTTCAACACCCGGAAGACTTCCTGAAGCACCCGGAGATCATCCTGTACCGTCTCGAAATACCCGAAGCTGTTTCCCAGGAGTAAAACGACCTCAAACATATCTGTGGGATAGGGGAGTTTTCTGGCATCACCTTCCCGGAATTTGACGTTCGCCCCCTCTTTCCTTACAGTGGTTTTGGCCTTCTGGATCAGGTAGTGGGAACGATCCAGTCCTTCCACTTTATACCCCCGATGTGCTAACTCCAGGGAATGCCGTCCCTGCCCACAGCAGAGGTCAAGTATCTGATCCTCCGGCTTGACCTGCAGCAAATCGACGAGTACGTCGACCTCACGCCGGGTGAGTTTCTTATCCTCAACCACATCCGAATCGGTTTTGAGATATAATGAGTTAAAAATATTTCGCCACCAGTTCGGGTGCACGTGTTCCTCCAGATTTTCGACCGGTCCCAGGGTATAAGTTGCTCGTTTGAGCGCTGCGCCATTCTTTCTGGTGAGGTTATTTGTTTGTTGTGCCATTTATTCTGTCCTGTCTCTTTAAATGAAATCTCATGCCTGAATGCAATCCCGGGCATCAGGTTCCACACGCTCTTCGGACAATGTGATTCCTTTGACCACTTGTCCACTGTCGTACGAACCGAGCCCCTGGCCTTCTCACTTTTATGCGGGATCGGGACACATCATTCCGGAACAGACTGCTGATGATTGACTGAGTGATCCGTGTAAAAGTGCGATTATAAGTTTAGAATACAACCGTTCGGAGCGCAATACTTATTCTGAATAAAAGAATAGCACACAGATGGACACAGATTAAAAACCAGTCAAGAGTTATGAGAGAAAAGAGTGTCTCTCGAATGCAAGTGAGGGCTGACCGGAAAACCGGCCTGCCAACGAGATCTTGTGAGCATTTGCCAGCACTTGTATAAACCTTTCAATATGTGGCGTTGGTTCAAATTGCAGACAGCATGCAAGCACTCTTGACTCATTACTCTTAACTTTTGTTTTGTTATCTGTGTTCATCCACTTTTTCTGTGTGCATCTCCCAGCGGGATCCCCATGGGATGTGTGCTATTCTTTTCTGAGAAGGAATTTTGGTTTTTCACACCAGATCATATTAAATTCGACCATTATGAAAAGACCAGACATGGTTATTCTCAACAGAGATGGCACGAATATTCAGGATTTTGAGCATCCTATTACCATTGTACTGGATCGCCTGCGAAGCGCATTTAATGTCGGCAACATCTTTCGGCTGGCGGATGTATGCGCCGTCAAACAGATACTGACCTGCGGCTATACGGCGACCCCTCCGCATCCCAAACTCTCAAAGACCGCTTTGGGCACGGAAGAGAAAGTGCAGAGCATACATTTTGACAGCAGTCTGGAGGCGGTGCAGCACCTGAGGGAGTCGGGATATCAAACCATTGGGATTGAGACTGTTGCAGGGGCTCCTGATATCTGGGATATCGAATTTCATTTTCCGGTTGCCTTCGTGTTCGGCAATGAGGCCCTGGGGATGGAAAAAGAAACCCTGCAATCCTGTGATATCATTGCCAGATTGCCGGCCTACGGCTGGAAGAACTCACTCAACGTTGCCAATTGTGCGGCAGTGGTGGTCTACCAGGCAATCCGACAGCTTAAGAAACAGCAAAATACTTCGGATGGTGAGGAATCTCACAAGCGTTTTAGCGGGTGAATTCAGTGAATGATCAGCAAACCGTCTTCATTGCCGGATGCGGATATACCGGTACCCGAACGGCACGCCGGTGGAGCGAAGCAGGACATCCTGTTTATGCACTGCTCCGATCACCGAATACGCGCACCGATCTGGAACACATTGTGAGCAAATCCATTATCGCAGATCTTGATGCACCCGATACTCTTCCTTCACTGCCCACCAGAGATGCCATCGTCTACTATTTTATACCGCCTCCGAAAACCAACCATGATACCCGGATCCGGCGGTTTCTGGGCTCCGTCAGCCAGGACTCTCTTCCCCAAAGGATCATCTACATCAGCACCACCGGTGTGTACGGCGATACCGGCGGGCAGTGGGTCAGTGAAAAAACTCCGCCAAATCCGCAGACTGCGCGGGCCAGACGCCGCCTGGATGCGGAAAGGTGTTTGTGTCAATGGGCAGAGAAGCATTCGGTAGAGTATCTCATCCTGCGGGTGGCAGGAATCTATGGTCCGGGAAGAATTCCCGTAGAGAAAATTAAGCAGAAGGTGCCCATCCTTCTGCCAGACGAAGCCCCGTATTCCAACCGAATTCACGTGGACGATCTGGCGCGTATCTGCTTGAAAGCAGCGACTGTCGGAAAGTCGAACACTGTATATAATGTGAGTGACGGGAATCCGGGAAAGGTAACCGATTATTATTACACCCTGGCAGAATTACTCCGGATGGAACAACCGCCGGCTGTTTCCATGGCAGAGGCCGAAAAAACCATGTCTCCCGTACGGTTATCTTTCTTGCGTGAGTCCCGTCGAATCGAGAACAGCAAACTGCTTCGGGAACTGGAGGTGGAATTGCTGTACCCGAATTTCGAATCCGGGATACGAGCATCTCTGGAAGAAATGGGCTTGCTGAAAAACTGAAAACCTTCAACCGGATTTACGGGATATTGAATTGTCTGCATTGCTACGCGTATTCATTCAACTCAAATAATGGTACAGTGAATACAGATACGTTCTTAAACACCCGGATGCACCACGAATAACTGAAATATGACCACAATGACAGTCTATTCGGCCGCGATTTTGTTGTTTCTGGTCATGGATCCGCTGGGAAATATTCCGATTTTTCTCACTGTTTTAAAAGATGTCGAGGCAAAACGCCGGAAATGGGTCATCCTGCGGGAATCTGTTATTGCCTTCCTGGTGCTGGCCGTTTTTCTGTTTTTCGGACATAACCTCTTGAAAATCATGGGGATCACAGAACCCTCACTCAGCATTGCAGGCGGCGTCATATTGTTTATCATCGCACTGAAAATGATCTTTCCGCAGCAGGAAGGGATTTTCGGCGCCGCCACTCCGGATCGGGAACCGTTGATCGTTCCGCTAGCCATCCCGTTACTGGCTGGTCCTTCCGCCATGGCGACGGTCCTGCTGCTGGCAACCAGGGACCCAGCCCGTATGCCGGACTGGTTCCTGGCACTCCTCTGTGCCTGGGTGGTGACCACACTCATCTTATTCGCGTCCGGTTTCCTGCGGCATATCCTTCGCCGCCGGGGACTGGTCGCCATTGAGCGGCTCATGGGTATGATTCTGACCACCATTTCCGTCCAGATGCTGCTCACCGGTATCGAACAATTTATGAACCAATAGATATAACGTGCTGCTAAACCTAGAGAGAATATGTAATGTGCTGATGCTTGATTTCATCATGAAGCACAAGTATCTTGAGTGAATTATGACTGGCGATACACAAAAAATAATCTACTGCGATCACAGTGCCACTACCCCGGTTGCTGCCGAAGTGGCGGAGGAGATGCAGCGGGTGATGCGGGATATTTGGGGCAACCCGAGCAGTGTGCATCAAACGGGACGCGCAGCAAAAGTCGAGCTGGAACTTGCCCGTGAACGCCTGGCCGAAAGTCTCGGGGCGAGGCGCAACGAGGTCATCTTCACCGGTGGGGGTACTGAATCCGATAATTTTGCCCTCCGGGGCATCGCTGCGGCTCTTCGGGAACACGGGAATCGTATCATTACATCTCGTGTAGAGCACCACGCAATCCTTCACACCTGCGAAGCACTGGAACACGACGGATACGCGGTGACGTACCTGGATGTTGACCAGTATGGGCGCGTGAATCCGGCAGATGTGGAGTCTGCCATCACAGAGGATACTATTCTGATCAGCATTATGCATGCGAATAATGAAATCGGCACCATCAACCCGATAGACGAGATCGGGCGGATCGCACACCATCACAGAATCCTCTTCCATACCGATGCCGTGCAAACATTCGGGAAACTCCCCGTCGATGTGGAAACCTTACCGGTGGATGCACTCTCCATCTCCGGCCATAAGATTTATGGACCGAAAGGGATCGGAGTGCTCTATGCCAACAGGAATATCGATATTCACCCGCAGCTGACCGGCGGCAGCCAGGAACGCAACCTGCGTGCAGGCACCGAAAACCTGCCTGCAATCGTTGGAATGGCCAGGGCTGTGCAGTTAATGTTACAACATCGGGATGAGGAAACCGGCAGGCTCCGTGCGCTTCAGCAGCAGCTGGAAGAGGCGCTTCCGGGCGCTCTCCCGGATGCGAAAATACACGGTCATCCCCGACACCGGATACCGGGACTCACCCACATGGGGATTCCGGGAGTGGACGGCGAATCACTGGTGCTGAATCTGGATATGCGTGGCATTCATGTCTCCAGCGGTTCTGCGTGTTCTTCCGGGTCCATCACTCCGTCGCATGTTCTTCTCGCGCTGGGATACGATCGGCAGACCGCCAGAGAGGCCATCCGGATTTCCCTGGGAAAAAGTAATACGGCGGATGATATTCCGGTAATTGTGCGGGCTCTGGCAGACGAGTCCGATCGGATACGGAAGGCCGGCGCCAGGAAACATTCGGCCATGACTCCTGTTTAGAAAAGCGGAATATCTCAAGAGAATGTTTTGCAAATTCGAACAGAAGATAGATTGGATATTTCCATAGAATATGATGAAGTGGCAACCAGACCCGGGTGAGCGAGTAGTCGCCGCCATGAGCGGGGGAGTGGACTCCTCTTTAATGGCGAAGCGCCTGCTCGATCAGGGCTATGACGTCATCGGCGTCACCATGAAACTGTGGACCTACGATCAGGTCGGCGGGAACCACCGGGCGGCCGAGAGCAACTGTTGTTCGGTGGAGGAAATCAACGACGCCCGGATGGTGTGCCATCAGCTTGGGATTCCCCATTATGTGCTGGATTTTTCGGAGAATTTCCACAGCACCGTGGTGGAAAATTTCGTGGAGGAATACCTCAGCGGCAGCACGCCGAATCCCTGTGTGCTCTGTAATTCCCGGGTACGCTGGGTAGCCCTGCTGGACCGCATCGGGGAGTTCGGTGCCGAATTCATTGCCACCGGCCATTATGCCCGCCGCTCCTATAATCCGGAGACCGATTCCATGGAACTTTTCCGGGGACAGGATCCCATGAAAGATCAATCCTACGTATTGTGGGGTGTGAGCCAGGAGCTGCTCCGGCGGACACTCTGGCCGCTGGGAGACTTCACCAAGGATGCTGTGCGCCAGGATGCCCGAAAACACCAGCTCCATACCGCCACTCGTCCGGAAAGCTTTGAGATCTGCTTTGTCACCGATAACGATTACCGCCGGTTTTTAGCTGAGTATGCTCCGGATCGCGTGGAGAGTATTTCGGAGGGCGAGATCGTTGACACCGAAGGGAATGTGGTGGGCACTCATCAGGGGTATCCCAACTACACTATCGGTCAGCGGCGGGGATTGGGTGTCGCATTGGGTGAACCGGTCTATGTGAAAGAAATTCAGCCGGAGCAAAATCGGATCGTGGTGGGAAGAAAACAGGACGTGCTCTCCTCCCGCTGTGAGGTAACAGGAGTGAACCGAACCAGCGGCCGGCGACTCACGGAAGCGGAAGAAGTCACCGTGGCTATCCGATATAATCATCGGGGGGCGCCTGCCACAGTGAAACCCACCGGCCCGGATACCGCAACCGTGGAATTTCATGAGCCACAGAATGCCATCACCCCGGGCCAATCGGCGGTGTTCTATCAGGGCGATCTGGTGCTCGGAGGCGGATTTATCAAGCACAGATCCTAGCAGCAGAGGACGAGGGCACACCATAGAAGGAGTGAACACTATGAATGAGAAAGTTACCGCAGCCACCATTCGCTCCTGGAAGCACAGCGATCATCAAATCACTGCTCTGACTGCATACGACGCCACGTTCGGAAAACTCCTCGACGAATCCGGGATCGATATCGTGCTGGTGGGAGATTCTGCCGGGAATGTTATTGCCGGGTATGACACCACTCTCCCCGTCACTATGGAGCAGATGCTCTATCACGTGGCCGCCGTCCGGCGTGGGGTTTCCCGGGCACTACTGGTCGCCGATATGCCGTTCGGATCATATCAATCCTCCATTGAAACCGGCATGGATAACGCCATTCGCTTCATGAAAGAAACGGAAACCGACGCCGTGAAACTGGAAGGCGGGAAACGAGTGGCAGCATTGGTGCAACGGCTGACTGCCTCCGGAATCCCGGTCATGGGGCATCTCGGGTTGACTCCCCAGTCGATTCATGAATTCGGCGGCTACCAGACGCAGGGGACCTCGGAACAGAGTTCCCGGGCACTGGTCTCGGATGCAGAGGCGCTGGAACAGGCCGGAGTCTTTGCGATTGTGCTGGAAAAAATCCCGGCGAAACTGGCGCACAATATCACCAATACGCTCTCAATCCCAACCATCGGGATCGGCGCCGGGGCGCACTGCGATGGTCAAATTCTTGTCCTGTATGATATGCTGGGTATTTTCGACGAATTTCAACCGAAATTTGTCCGGCGATACGCCGAACTGGGATCAGAGATCCGGTCCGCGGTAAAAAAGTACATTCAGGATATACAGTCAGGCGGCTTTCCGGATGCGGAGGAATCCTATTAATTGTTCATTGTATGCGAACAATTTTAAACCATCAATCATTAGTGGTCTTTATCCATGCAGGTAATTGAATCGATCGAGACGATGCAGCATCGGGCACGGGAGCTCAGGCAGTCCGGACAGATCCTGGGATTTGTGCCGACCATGGGCTATCTCCATGAAGGCCATCTCTCGCTGCTGGATACTGCGCGTCCCAAATGTGACAGCTTGATCATGAGTGTGTTTGTGAATCCGACCCAGTTCGGAGAAAATGAAGATTTCGATGAGTATCCCAGAGATCCGGAACGGGATGAGCAATTGGCCCGGGAGCACGGAGTGGACATTCTCTTTCATCCCAGTGGAGAGGAGATGTATCCGGAGAATTTTCGGACCTACGTGGATGTGGAACAGCTCTCCGAGAAATTATGCGGCCGGTCCCGGCCCACCCATTTCAGAGGGGTGGCCACCATCGTCGCCAAACTGTTCAACATCACCCGACCCGATTTTGCAGTCTTTGGCCAGAAAGATGCCCAGCAGGCGGTGATTATCCAACAGATGGTGCGGGATATGAATTTCCCGGTTGACATTATTGTCGCGCCAATTCTACGAGAAGAAGACGGACTGGCCATGAGTTCACGGAATACCTATCTTACCCCGGAGGAACGAACGCAGGCTCTCTCCTTATACCGGGGATTACAGCATGCAAAAAAAACAGTTGAATCTGGACAGGTGAATAGTAATATTATAGTAAATGAAATTCGCTCGTTTTTTACTGAGCAGCCTGACGTACAGGAAGATTATATTTCTGTTGTCGATCTGGAAAATTTAAACCCACTGGAGACAATTAGCAGTACTGCATTGATTGCAGTTGCTGCGTATGTGGGAACAACACGGCTAATTGACAATATAATAATAGTCAACGATGGAACGCACTCTCTTAAAATCGAAGATACACCGAGGAGTCATCACGGATGCTGATCTCGAATATGCGGGGAGTTTGACCCTTGATCCGGAATTTATGCGAGAAGCGGATCTTTTGCCGTATGAACAAGTACACGTGGTAAACATTAATAATGGCGCACGATTTGAAACCTATGTGATTAAAGGTCAGCCCGGCACCAGAGCCATTTGTTTGAATGGTGCCGCTGCGCGACTTGGCCAGGTTGGTGATCAAGTTATCATTATGAGCTATACCAGAATGCAGGAAGCGGAGGCCCGGCATCACCAACCCACAGTTGTGTTCCTAAATGACAATAATGAGATCCTTTCGGTTACCTCAGAAAGTGTAACCGTTTAAATCGGAGGGTACCAATGAGAAAAACACTCTGGATAGTCGCTGTCATTACAATCTTACTTGTTATAAACCCAACCTTCACCGAAGCCCAATTTCGTCCGGATCACAATGCTCCGACCATTACACAAAAAATCGGGATTCCCTATTCGCCTTCCAACAGCACTCTGGTACTGGGGTTCATCGATCCGTCCCGGTTGAATATGCAACAATCGTACTCTGTGAGTTTTGCTTCCGGTGGCAGACAATCAGGGGCACTCGGATTCTATACAAACCGGTTGACATATATGATCAGCCCCAAGATGCAATTAATTGCCGATATCGGGATTTTGCATCAGCCATTTCAGGGCGCCGGGGATCTCCCGCTCAATCTGGATAACGGGCAATTCTTCTACGGGGGGGAACTGCGATATAAGCCTACGGAGAATTCTATGTTAAGTATCCGCCTCGATAATATGCCCCGCCCATATTACTATAACGATTATTATTACGGGAATCGGTATTATCGGGATAGTTTCTACCCGTATTCACCCTACTTTGGATACTAAATTCGTGGAACCCAGGATTGCAGTATAGCTCATGCCCCGACGTTCCCATCGACGTGCACCTCAGCGGTCTTCCCGGACAAGTTCTACCAGATCCAGCGGTCAAAACCGACTCATTTCCTGGGCTTTAAATTTTGTGATCGCCACCCTGGCCGTGGTTGTGGTGGGCTTTGTCTATTCTTCTATCCACCGGATACAGATGAATGAGCAGGCGGTGGATCTGTCTCTGGAAGAAAGTATTAAAAAATACGAGCAGAATCTGGCTGCTGAACTCTATGAGCAAAAGCGATACCCGGATATTTGGGTGGAAATTCTCAATGGGAACGGCGTGACCGGAGTTGCCGCTCAATATACCGAATTCCTCCGGGATAAGGGCTTTGATGTTCAGCGCACAGATAATGCAGATAATTTTTCATACCAGAATACACTGGTTCTTGATCGCTCTGACAACCGGGAAAAAGCCCTTGCAGTAGCCAGAGCACTCCAGCTCGATACCAGTGTGGTTCAAACCACCGTCGATCCTTCATTACAACTGGACGTCACCGTCATACTGGGAAAAGACTATAATCAGCTCCCGGTCTATGATAAGATTGCCAGTCAAACTATTCCATAAGGAGGTATGACAGTTAAAAACTCAACAACCTACGCTCAAAACAAAGCAAGTATTTCCGCACATCAATTAGCAAAAACTATCGCCGATTTATCCCTTACCAAAAAAGCAGAAGATGTCACCATTCTCAATCTTCAGGGGTTAACCAGTATCACAGATTACTTTGTGATAGCCTCGGGCGCCTCTGATGTTCAGGTCAAGGCCATTGTCGATACGATTCAGGACGAATTGGAGCCGGAGTTCACCCCCTGGTATACGGAAGGGTATGAAAATCTCCGCTGGGTATTACTGGACTTTGTTGATGTAGTGGTACATGTGTTCCAGAAACCAGTACGTGAGTATTATGATTTAGAGCGATTATGGGCTGATGCTGACGTCGAAACTGTCCAGGAAGAAGATCTCGAGGAATGAAAGAGTATCTGCACACCATTATTTCACAGGCCGCACACTCCTTAGATTTCCCCGAAACCGAATTTCTGATTGAACGCCCCAAACAGGAGGATCACGGCAATTATTCCTCGAATATTGCACTCACCCTGACCAGTGAACTCCGCCGCAATCCCATAGAAATCGCCCAGGAAATCGTTGACGTGCTGGAGTATGATGAGACGATGATTCAGGAAATTAAAGTAGCGCCTCCCGGATTTATCAATTTTTTTCTCTCCAGGGAATTTTTCCGCAGACAGCTCGCGGCAATCCATGAGGCCGGCGAAGAATACGGCAAGAAATTCTGCGAATCCCGGTCAACCGCCCTGGTGGAATTTGTCAGTGCGAATCCGACCGGCCCCCTGACTATCGGGCACGGCCGGCAGGCTGTGCTGGGAGATACCATTGCCAACATCCTGGAATGGAATGGTTACGACGTCACCCGGGAATACTACTATAACGATGCGGGGCGTCAGATGCGCGTGCTGGCAGAATCGGTGAAAGCCCGGTATTACGAGCTGGTCGGCGAGGAATATCCCTTTCCGGGGGATGGCTATCAGGGCGAATACATCTGGGATATCGCCCGGCGGATGGTGGAGGAATATGATGACGTCCTGATTGAATCGCCCGATCCTGCCCAATTCAAGGAAGCCGCCGAAGAGGCCGTATTCCAGGACATTCGCCACTCCCTGGAACAATTAGGTATCCACTTTGATAACTACTACAACGAACAATCACTCTACGATGACGGCACTATCGATGAGGTTTTAGAGGCCTTTAAGGAGAAAGGGTACTCCTACAAAGAAGATGGCGCCATCTGGTTCAAAGCCACGGCGTTCGATCAGGCGCAGGATCGGGTTGTGGTGAAAAGCACCGGCGAACCGACCTACAGACTTCCCGACATCGCCTATCATACCAAGAAAATAGAAGGGGGATTCGACCGCATCATCGATATTTTTGGTGCCGATCACCATGCCGCATTTCCCGATGTCCTGGCCGGGCTCCAGGCGCTCGGATATACAGTTGACAATATCGAAGTGTATCTGCACCAATTTGTTACCCTGACCCAGGGAGGGCAGAAGGTAAAAATGTCCACCCGCAAAGCCAATTACGTCACTCTGGACGAGTTACTGGACGAGGTCGGTCCGGATGTGGTCCGGTACTTTTTCAACATGCGCACCATGAATTCGCATCTCAATTTTGATCTGGATCTGGCCCTGAAACAGAGTGACGAGAACCCGGTATTCTATCTTCAATATGCCCATGCCCGGATCTGCAGCATTTTTGCCAAAGCAAAAGAGCGGGGAGTACAACAACCCACCAGCACTCCCGACCTCTCCTATCTCGGTGAAAAAGCCGAAATTGATTTAATTGAGAAAATGATCGAATTCGCTGAGGTGGTGGAATCATGCAGCGATAACCTGGAACCGCTTCATCTCTGCAATTACCTGCAGGATCTGGCAACCGCGTTACATAAATTCTATACCGAACACTGGGTCATCACCAGCAACCAGCCCATGACCGAAGCCCGGCTGTATCTCATCGATGCGGCGCGTATTGTCCTGGCGAACGGACTCTCCATCCTGGGGATTACCGCTCCGGAGCGGATGTAATAATATTCTCTTACAGTATTATAAACAACCAGTCGGTTGATGAGTACCGCAAAGGAACATTGACAAATGCACACGTAGTTGGGAGGAGGAAGATTGATGATTGAAGAAGTCCCTCCCGCTCCATATGCGCACTTTTCTTCGCCATTCTTCATTCTGTCTGCTACCTTCGTCCTTCCGATTACTCCGGTACGGTAACAATGAACCTGGAGCAGAGGATCACGCCGTACGTTCCAGGCGTTCACGCTGATCGGCCTCCAGCGCGGTGGGATGGCATTTCTTTTTCTTTGGGGAAACGCACCATGCCGCCCCGAATATGAAGCTGTTGATGAGCACAATAGTCGCTCCGGACGGCAGGTCCAGGTAATAAGACATCCACATCCCGCTCAGTGTTGATGCAATGCCGAACACTACGGCCCAAATCATCATCACACCAAGACGATGGGTTAACTGGTACGCAGCCGCCGCTGGTATCACTATCAGCGCAAACACCAGAATCACCCCCACTGCTTTCAAGGAAACGACGATCGTCAACGCCGTGACCAACAGGAACAGGGAAAAAATAGGGGTGGCGGGCAATCCGCTGGCACGGGCCAGTTCTTCATCGAAGGTAATGAAATGCAGCTCTTTAAATAATCCGGCTATGAAGCCGAACGCCAGCACCGCAACAGCGATAATGGCATAAATATCCAGCAGCGTAATACTTAATATATTTCCAAAAAGATAGCCCATGATCTCGGCGTTATAGCCCTCCATCAGTCCGATGAAAATGATGGCCAGCGCCATGGTTAAGGAAAAAAACATCCCGATGGCCGCATCATATTTCAATTCGCCGTACCGCCGGACCAGATCGATCAATCCGGTGGAGGCCAGGCTGAAGAGAAAGGCCATAAACAGGGGATTCAATCCGGTTAAGAATCCGAATGTCACGCCGGCAAAAGCGGCATGAGCGATTCCGGCGCCGATGAAGGAGAGCCCCCGGAGCACCAGGAAGACGCCAACCGACGAAGCCAGCGAGCCCACCAGGATGGCCGCGATGAGGGATCGCAGAAGAAAATCATACTGAATAAACTCAACCATGTTTGTCACTCACCACCACGCAGGGTTGGCCGTCTTCCAGCTGGATTACATGGACAGTCTGACCATAGACCCTGGCTAAAATCTCTTCTTTCAATATCTCCTCGGTCGGGCCAAAGGCATGGAGTTGTTTATTCAAATACATGACCCGATGCACCCGCCCGATGAGATGGTTCACATCATGAGTAATCAACAGAATGGTCAAATCAAGATCGCGCTGCAATCGGGTAATGAGTTCGATCAATCGTGCCTGGGTACCGGGGTCGATAGCCGCCGTCGGCTCATCAAGTAATAATAACCGGGGATTACTTACTAATGCTCTGGCCAAAAATATGCGCTGCTGCTGTCCGCCGGATAAATGGCCGATCGGTTCATCGATATAAGGAAGCATCTCCACCATTTCCAGCACTTCCCGCACCCGGGTGCGTTCTTGCCGTCCCGGTCGCCGGAGTAAGCCCAGATTGCTGTACAACCCCATCATTACAATATCCGCCACCAGACCAGGCACCGTGGGATCAAGACTTTCCCGCTGCGGCAGATAGCCAATCACCTGGCGTATTTCTTTGGGTGCAGACTTTACTGATTTACCAAACACCAGGATATCACCCCGAACCGGCAGGTGCAATCCCAGGATTCCGAGGAACAGGGTAGTTTTGCCAGACCCGTTCGGGCCGATAATACCGATGAACTCGTTCTCGTATATCCTGGCCTCGATGTTCTCCAGCGCAACTCGATCACCATACGCCATGTAGACATTCCGCAGCTGAATAACAGGATCACTCATACGCTTGGTAAAAGTACATTTGACAGTGCATCTGCGTTAAACCATATCAAATCGATATACGTTTCTACATACGGCGCTCCGTTAATAAGGGGACTCATCATTACCACCGGCACCCCAGACTCCGCACTTAACGTCTGGGGTAATTTCTCGCTGAATTGCGGGAACCGGATTATGGCAAACACTTCTCCGGTATGGAGAAGATCGACCAGCTCCTTCATCTTCCGTGCAGAGGGTTCGGTGCCCGGATGGCCGACAATGACGGCGGCTCGCTCCAGTCCGAATGCACTGAAAAAATAGTCCAGTCCGGGGGTCTGGGCAATAACCTCCTTCGACTTTACCGGTTCGAGTTTCACTCCGATATCATGGTAGAGCTGCTCTAACTCCTCCAGGTATCCATCGACCCGCTTGCGGAAAATCGCCTGTGAGTCGGGCACCAATGCCTGTATCTCCGGTAACAGTATATTCACGATCTGTTTTCCGATACGGGGATCCATCCAGAAATGCGGATTGTCATCATGGATAAGTAAGGGAGAATTCCGGAGGGTATCGGCAACAAAAAAATATTTGGTGTGGCGCGTGTCGATTCCGGCTACAAGCTGCTGCGACCACCCTTCCAATCCCAATCCATTCAATACCATGAGATCTGCCTGCGCGACCAATCGAATTTTACTGCCTGAAAGATCGAACGTATGAGGATTCTCCATGCCCTCCACCAAGCTGTGAACCTCACAGGCCGATCCGGCAATCTGCCTCACCAGATCCTCATACACCGAGATGGAGGTTACCACAACCGGCTTTTCTTTCATCTGTTCAGGTTGACAGGCAAAGAATAGCCCCGCGAATATGACCAACAACAGATTCCATTCTTTCATGCCTGAAATTTAGTTCAATCAGGCAGCAACTGCAAAGTGTTTGGCAGAGAACTCCCTAACTATGCTCCACCAAACCTCCGGGAATGCCCGCATAATCATGAGATTAAATCTTGCACATACGCCTTCGCAAAACTATCTTCAAAAAAGAACTAGTTGCGTATTGAAAAAGGAGCACGCCGTGGAATTGGGTACCGTCAAATGGTTCAACGAATCCAAAGGCTTCGGATTCATAAAACGTGAAGACAAAGAAGACGTCTTTGTCCATTTTTCCGCTATCCACGATGATGGCTATAAAACCCTGAAAGAAGGGCAAAAAGTACAATTTGAGGTGGTCATCAGCCAGAAAGGTGTCCAGGCATCAAACGTTCATATCATTGAAAAATAAATTCTTCTAGATAACTTCCTTGCTGTAACTTCCATAAAATTGCCTCCCCCGGGGATCGCTCCGGGAAACGATCCCTCTCTCAACAGGACATAATTCTCCTTCCAACTCCACCGGCCACATGATTTGAAGTTATTTCCTCTCTGTTTCGATTGAGTAAAGGAGGCTTTTAATTGCACAGATGGCGGGATCAGGGACTCTGATTTTCACTCAGGGAACGTCCCTTTCGAAATCAAACTTCCGAAGCCGGGGTTTTTTACTGACTCAATTTGACACACAAACCGATGCCTAAAAATCAGACCTCCCCCTGATTACACAATTCTTTCTCTTCATTCCTGCCATCCTGGCAGGAAATTAATTATGGCATGGTTACTGTAAAGACAGAACCAATCTTGAAAGGGGGTAAAAAAATGGATTCTACTGTATTACATCAAATGTTACATATGGGATTAGCGGAAAAATTCTGGCACGAACTGAATGAAGAAAGCATGTATCCTGTGGAATTTGTCGACGCGGCTTTATGCTTTGCATCATTACGGGATCAGTCTATGTCTAACGGCTCTCGTCACGGGGCAGTTGCCTGATAACACACGACACAAATAACACATTCTGCAGAGCACATAAAAAGCGTCCTCTTCAGTGGGCGCTTTTTCGTTTTTATAACTATAAAAATAACTCAGTCCAGGATCGCCACACTCTGTGAACGCTCCACCCCCGGCGAAGAACCGAGGCGCCCAAGCCAGGGAGTCATTCCGAGCGCCGACGGAAGGAGCGGAACGGGAAACTGAGACGTCTTAATCGTCAAATTCGTTTTTAAAATCCGAGTCTGTTTAGAAAACGCCTCGCCCCGAAGAATCATGTGGGGTAACATACAAGGGAACCCTTGCGGGATGAATAATTCAGGATAGCAAAGATGGAACAAGAGTGGAGGCGGAGGGATTCGAACCCTCGTCCGGGAAAGCAATCTGCTCAATCACTACACGTTTAGTCTCTTGTTTCGTTTAATCCCGATACCCCGAAGAGACACGGTTTACCGAGACGATTACGCATTTGGTTTCGCCAGCCATCCGCGCACAAAATAACTGGCTAGCCTGCTGAATCGACGCCTTCAAACCCCTCACAGGCAAAGGAGTAAGAAGACGGGCTGCATCAGTTTATTTATGCAGCCATTGCATAGCCGTAGTTATCGGCATCTGTCTTTAGTCTCTCGTTTTTTTATGTGGCCCGAGAGCAACCACAACGTGCGATTGAACATCTCGTCGATCCCGTCGATACCAGTCGCCCCCTCATTTCAAAAAACGCAATTACTATACACAGATACGAACCGATTGTTCCGCATCTGTGTGATGAAATAATCTGATATCAAGGTAGACCCTGGTTCCCTTCCTAGCAAGCTTTTATTTCCGTGCGGGAGATTTCTTATTGCAATTACTTCATTTCAGACTAATATTTTAGGCACAGGAATAAAGTGAGGAGTACCCATGTTAAAAGATGTGACATTGATTCAACAAACGCTACGTCGCTGGGATATCGATGGTTGGCTATTATATGATTTCCATCGAAGTAACCCGATTGCTTACGAGATATTAAACATTCAAAATGGTATAATTACCCGACGCTGGTTTTACTGGATTCCGAAGGAAGGCACTCCGATTAAATTAATACACAGCATTGAGGCCGAATACTTCGAGAACTTGCCCGGTCGCAACTGCGTTTATACCGGCTGGCAGGAAATGAATGCCCATCTTGAGGGGATGCTCTCCACGGCAAACAATGTGGCCATGGAATACTCTCCCCACGGCGCTATTCCCTATATCTCACGAGTCGATTCCGGCACCATCGAACTCATCAAATCGTTCCATGTGGACGTGGTCTCCTCCGCAGATCTGGTGCAGCTTTTTCAATCCCGCTGGGACGAAGAGGCCTACGATCTCCATAAACAAACCGTTCCCCAGCTGTTCCGCATTAAGGACGACGCCTTTCGGTTAGTTGCGGAGAAAATAAAGCAGGGAAACACTATCACCGAATTTCAGCTGCAAAACTGGTTACTGCAGCAATACGAACAATATGAGTTAACGAGTGACAATCCCCCGATTGTGGCGGTGAACGACCATTCCGGACAACCGCATTATTCCCCGACGCAGGACACCAGCAAACCGATAAAGGAAGGGGACTTCCTCCTGCTGGATATCTGGGCAAAAAAACCAGATCCCAGGGCGACCTACGTTGATATCACCTGGACAGCCTTTGCCGGCGCCGAGGTTCCCGAACGATATCAGCACATTTTTGAGATCGTTGCCAGCGCCCGGGATTGCGGCGTTCAATTGATTCGGGATCGCTGGGATGCCAACCAGAGTATCGCAGGCTGGGAGGTAGATAATGCCGTGCGGGCAATCATTGAAGAGGCCGGATACGGGAAATTTTTCACTCACCGGACCGGCCATAGCCTGGACACCTCCTCGCACGGAAACGGTGTCAATATCGATAACCTCGAAACCCAGGACCGGCGTAAAATAATTCCCGGTCTGGGATTTACCATAGAACCGGGCATCTACCTCAGTGAATTCGGTGTACGCAGTGAGATCGATGTTTTTATCGAGGAGGGTGGTCCGGTGGTAACGACAACCCCCCTGCAGACAGCAATTATCCCGCTGCTGAAGTAGCACGTCCCGGCGGCTTATTTGTTTCTTCCACCACTCCTCCCATCACTCGGTATACTCACACTCCCGGTGTCCAATGCGTGCTTCGGCGATTGATAATGCCTGACGAATCACCTGGGGTACCATATAAGACTGTCGTTTCTCCACCGCTGCATCGGCACCGGCCTGCACGAGTTTGCGATTCAGATATTCCGAAGAAGAGATTCCGACAATCCCGCCCGGATAACCAGAAGATCGGGCACTGGTTATCAGGTTGTCTCCCGTGCCCCCCGGCAACTCATAATCCATAAGGATACAGTGGAACCGCTCCGAGTGCAAGACTTCTGTGAAACGGTCGGCGCCGGATAATTCGACGACCCGGCACCGGGATAAGTATTTGTGAATTATCCACTGACGAAAAGCAGTGTTATCCTCCACAAACAATATAGTGCAGCGCCTGGTGGTCATGCCTCGAGTACTCTCTTTTAATCGGGTGTGCTGATTTTCGGAGCGAATTCCCTCTGAAAAGAAGACAAACATTCATGCTTTCGGATATTCACACTGAATCAGGTGAATAACTATCCCGAATTATTCATCCCGCAGGGATCTTTGGGATAAACCCGACAAGAATAGCACACAGATACACGCGGAACCAGGGAGCCTGACTTCCTGGTTATTATGCATATGAGATAGACGTCAAATGTATGACGGTATAGTGGCAGATATCTGTTCAATTGTCTTTGTCCCGTCGTCACGGGATCTCTTTGCCAAAGGCCTCGAAGAGACTCCCCCAACGGGATCCCTTGTGGGACTCCGGAGCATCCCTTCGGGGCAAGGCGTTTTCTAAACAGATTCAAACTAAAGAATTTAATAAACCATATATTGCGAATCACTGGTTTTTTAATTACAATGCAAATTATTTATTGCGCAATAGTCTGAAAGCGGGCTCATGATTTCTCAGCTCCGGCAATTATTTTCTGACACAGTGATCTACGGGATTGGGTATATCGCAGCCAGGCTGGTTACCTTCCTGCTGCTTCCCTTTTATACGAATGTACTCACGAAGGAAGAATACGGCCTGATTACCCTGGGGCTGGTCTTCGCCGGAATCGTAAAGATCATCTATAAATACGGGAGCGATTCCGCTCTCATACGGTATTACGACACCGAAAACTCCCGGGGATCTAATCGTGCTGTATTCAGCACCCTCTTCTGGTCTCTTCTTGTGGTATCCGGAGTTCTCAGTATACTCATCCTTTTTTTGGACACCTCCATTGCTCATCTGCTTTTTGATGATGAGCAAAAGACCCTTCTGGTGCTCCTGCTCACCGGGATCATTATATTTGACACGTTGACCATTCTGCCGAAAACCCTGCTTCGAATGCATGAAAGGCCAGTCTATTTCTCCGGGGTGAATCTGGTAAATGTGGTGATCACCCTGGGATTAAATATTTATTTCATCGGGTATTTATCCATGGGAGTCGCAGGAGCATTTCTCGCGAATTTGATTGCCAGCGGCAGCCTGATTCTGTGCTTGCTCCCGGCCATGTCCGATGATCTCCGGCCGCGCTTCTCCTGGAATCGCTGGAAAGAAATGCTGGGGTTTGGCATTCCTCTCATTGTGGTGCAATTTTCTGCTATGGTGATGGAATTGATCGATCGTCCGATATTAAAGGAAATGACTGATATGGCGACCGTCGGTCTCTATGGCGCCGGATATAAATTAGGAATATTTATGATGCTGGTGGTAGCGGCCTTCAATTTTGCCTGGCAGCCGTTTTTTATGAAAGTCGGCCGGCAGGAAGACGGCCCCAAAATATTTTCTCGAATCTTTACCTCTTTTATGTTTATCATGTGCGGGATGTTCGTGGTGCTCACTATCCTGCTGGAGTATATTGTGCATATTCCGGTATTCGGGGTCCCGTTAATCGGGGAAGAATTCCAGAGTGCCGTACACATGGTGCCCATCATCTTTGCAGCCTATATTGCATACGGCGCTTATGTGAATTTCCTGCCGGGAATTTATCTGAAAAAACGCTCCGGGACACTGGCACTCTTCACCAGTGTGGGCGCTGTCGCCAATATTGGAGGGAACCTGCTTCTCATCCCCGTACTTGGTATTTACGGGGCAGCCCTGGCTACCTTGCTGGGTTATCTGATCATGGCGGCCGCTCTTTATTTCACCCATCAATCACTGTATCCTACCCCGTACCAATGGGGCAAGGTGTCCATTACGATTGCTGTTACCACCGGGATCATCGGCCTGTATTACCTCCTCCAGCCTGGTATTTGGCTACGATTCGGCCTGATCCTGTCGTATATTATATTACCTTTTATGATGGGAGCTATCCGGGTCCGGGAATTGCGAAATCTTGCAAGACGTTTACGAATGCGAACACGGGAGTAACGAGAATGCATGTGTGTCATATCAGCACTGAACATTCTGCTTATGAAGATCGCATCTACCACAAAGAATGCTGGAGTATCCTCGACTGGGCGGATAAAATTACTGTGATCTCCCGGGGTGGCCCCAGCCCTGATAGGACCTACCCGGAAATTGAGGTGCTGTCGTACCCGTCCGGGTTCAAGTTACGGGATCGCCTCTCTTACCTTGGCGATCTCGCGGCAAATCTGCGGGCAGACATCTATCACCTTCATAATCCTGAGTTACTGCTTCTCTCCCACACTTTGCGGAAACGCACTGAAGCAGCGCTCCTGTATGACATGCATGCGCCTCATCCGGAATTTATGCGCACATTCTCGGATGACACCACCTTCGCTCAAAACGTCCGAGCTTTTCTGCTGGGAATTGGTGAACGCACCGCGCTTACGGCCGTTGACGGATTGATTTTCCCCTCCTTTTCCCTGTATGAGAGTATGCATCACTCCGCCCGTTTTTCAACTATTTTGTATGATTTTCCGAGGCTCGAATTTTTTCCGCAGACCAATTCTCATGATGCCCGTGATTTTACCATCATCTATAAGGGCCCCATCAGCGAACCACATGGTTTGCTGTATCTGATTCAGGCATTCTACCACTTTTATCGCAGAGAACAGCATGGCCGGCTTCATATCATCGGAGACATCGTACCACCGGAGTTTGAGCACATGCTGCGGTATACCATTAAATATTTCAGCCTATCGCATGCCGTAACCCTGGAATCCTCCGGTGAGGACGCCGGGGTCGCCGAAACCATGGTGTCCGCATCTGTAGGGATCAGCGCACTGCTCCCGCGTCCTTTTTTCCGGAAAACCGTTCAGTCGAATATTTTTGAATACATGGCGATGGGGATTCCGGTGGTGGCCGGGCATTTTCCCTCGGCTTACCAGTTCATTCATTCTCCCAAAACAGGCGTTGTCCTGGAGGAAAGTACACCGTATTCCATTGCCGAGGCCCTGAGTTTCTTATATAATCATCAGCAGGAACGGACATTGATGGGAGGACGAGGAAAAGCGCTGGTGCAAAAGGAATGGCGCTGGGAGCACATGAAATCAACACTGCGACAATTTTATTCCCGGGTGCATCACTGGCGCCAAACGATTGGACAATAAGCCATCTCATCGCTTTGCATGCCACGTGGAGGGGAATTTCCGGAATCGTTGGGAATATTCACCAAATTGTTGACTGCTGATTTATTGGCATGAGTGCGCAAATATTCATCGGTACTTCCGGCTGGAGCTTTCGGGAGTGGAAAGGAGTGTTCTACCCTGAGAAAATTCCTAACGATGAACTGATTACCTATTACACGAAATATTTCCATTGTGCTGAAGTCAACACCACCTATTATCATATTCCCCCTCACAAGATATTTGAACAGTGGGCGGAGAACACTCCGGATGACTTTCAGTTTACCGTGAAATTGAACCGCCTGACAACCCATGCCGGAGAGAATCCTCTGCAGGCCGCACGGGATCTGAATGACGCTGTGAAACCCTTGAAGGATACACAAAAATTCGCCGGGTTTCTTGGCCAATTTCCGTACGCGTTTAAAAATAATGAATCCAATCGAAATCTCCTCCATTCGCTGCGCTCCGCGCTGCCGGATGAGCCTATCTTTGTGGAATTCCGGCATCATTCATGGCTGAAAAAGCCCGTCTATCAGTTGCTGCAACGGAACCAGCTGGGATATGTATGCGTGGACGAACCCCCGTTGAAGGGATTGCTCCCTCCGCAATCCATCGTGACGACAGAAACCGGATACGTCCGCTTCCATGGAAGGAATTCCGAAACCTGGTGGAATTCCGAGAAGGGAGACCGCTACGATTACTCTTACACTACCAATGAATTGCAGGAATGGGTGGATCGGCTGGAACAGATGCGCACCCGGGTCTCAAAACTCTATATATTTTTCAATAACTGTTATCACGGGCAGGCACCACTCAATGCCCGGCAAATGCAATCCTTGTTTTCATGACCATGATTTTTCGGGCATGGTGGGGAAATATTCAAACTGCCACCACAGATTCATGCTCTGAATTGATGCTGCCCCGTATTCTTTGGTTTGTCTTTCGCCTGGCGCCTCTCGTTTGCACAACATAAGATCATAAAGTCCCGATAATTTTGAAGCGGATTAAAATCTGCGTGTACCCGCCCGTTGCACTCGCCTGCCTGTTCATTGCCCCGGAGACACGCCTGGTCCAGGAACGGACAGCAGATCTGATCTCCCGCCTCGGAATGATTCGGATTCATAATCCCCTCTCGGATAGTGGTTCTCTGGCTATGTTTTGCAATTGTTATACCAGAGTTGATTATATCGCCGTACGGAGCATTCATCGCCGGGGAACGCCCGGAACTTGTGGGATCCCCGAAAATTCTCATAAATTCACTCAGAAGAAAGAATGTGTGAGGCTCCTATGAATGAGAACTCTTCTGTTTGAATTTCTCTGAGGAAAAACTCCGTCCCCCGATTGTGCGAATCACTTCTGAAATGGGTGGTACGATTGAGCTTGCTCTCTTGTAGTAAAGTCAACTGCTGGTCTGCTCATGATATCCGAGATTATATTAAATCGAGAGTGTTGAGAAAACATGCGTCTGATACAAGGTGGTGAACCTGGCGTAGGTTTAGTATGGAGAGAAGATATACGCACAATGTATGACGCTATTTGGACGGATATATTGTATAGTTTCTTTGTCCCGGAGGGATCTCTTTGCCGAAGGCATCCCTCGGGCGAGGCGTTTTCTTCGGGGCGAGGCGTTTTCTAAATAGACTCATTAAATCATAATTAAATTGATTTGTGATAATTCCCCGGCACACCGGGGCAGGCTGTGTCAATTTCCCGATTCATCGGGATAGGCTGTGGTTGCTTTGGTGGACTCATTATTGTTTTCATACCAATCCAGAATATATTGGATGGCTTCGTCTTCGTCGTCACTGATATAGAACAGTTCCATATCCGACTTGCTGATTTTTCCCTCGCGCACCATCCGTGCCTGCATCCATCTGATTAAACCGGCCCAGTAATCCGAATCCATGAGCACCACCGGAATCGGTTTGATTTTCTTGGTCTGGATCAGCGTGATAACTTCGGAGAACTCATCCATGGTTCCGAAGCCACCGGGAACCAGGACAAAGGCTGTGGCATACTTCACAAACATCACTTTCCGCACAAAGAAATACCGGAAATCCAGTCCCACTTCGATGTACTCGTTCGATTTCTGCTCATGCGGCAGTTCAATATTCAAGCCGATGGAAAGGCCATCTGCTTCTCTGGCGCCTTTATTGGCTGCTTCCATGGAACCGGGGCCGCCCCCGGTGATAATCGCAAACCCATGATTGGCCAGCTTTTTGGCCATACGGGCGGTCATCTCATAATCGGAGTGATCCCGGGGCGTTCGGGCGGATCCCCAGAAGACAACCGCCTTTTCGATTTGGGACAGGGTGTCAAATCCATCCACAAACTCCGCCATAATCCTGAAAATTCGCCAGGGATCTTCGTAGAGTGATTCCAGGTGCTTTGGTAATCGAATATCTTTCTGATTCAATGTTTTATCCTTTCAACTTTCTAGCCTGAATAATTCATAAAAAAATAGCGCACAGCCTGCCCCGATTAGAAACCCCGACGCGTCGGGGCTGTCTCTAACGGGGATAACCACAGATTCTGCCCGGCCCCTATGTCCTTATGCATCAGGTGAGGGGTGGTCCGGGGCTTCTTTTCTCTCGTTTCCTCATACCGCTTTCTTAATTTTTCTACCTGTACATCTCCGGTTAAATGGGTTCCACTTCGAGCGCATTCAACTCGATTCTGCCAACATCCTCACTTCCTTGTTTTCCTTCCACCCAATTCTTATCGATAAGTTCTTGCAGGGTCATTTTGGCATTCAAGTAGTTCCGGATGTCCTGAGTGTCGAACATACACATCAATTGATTCATCGTTGTTGCCTTCCAGTGGAAGATCACTATACTCCCCGTAATGCCCGGGGAAAATACTCTCTCCCAGTCACTGCTGAGTGCCACCAGTACGGGATGGATGTAATTGGTCCCCACCTGCTGAGCTTGCTGCATGAAAGATGCGCTCTTATTCAACCGCCCGGCAATAAACAGTTCCATACGGATATAGAGTCCGGATTCAGGTAAGTTTTTCCCGTCAAGCCGTATAACTTGCAACCCATACGGCATGAGCCTGATCGACTGATCCGGATAGCGGACAGTGATTTCTTGCTGTATTTCTTGAAAACTCGGGTAAAGCAGATGGGCCACATCCCGGGCCACAGACGACTGATACTCGCTCAACGGTTTGATGACCGGCTTTCCATCGAATCCCGGTGGTCCCGATGTACTGCATCCAACCCAGAATACCAGGCTACAATACATAATTACACTGGTGCAATAGCCGATTCGTTTCATGTATCCGACCTCAGTTCTTGAATTCTCTTCTCTTTTGAATTCTTGAATTTTTGTCTTTTTGTCTCAGCTCACCTTTGACTCTGCAAGATGTCATCTCACACCACAACACAGACTCCATGCTACGAGTTTTTTCTGTGCAGATTTCCCGATTCATTCGGGACAGGTTGTGTCAATCTGTGGCTCTTCCCTGGGGGAGGATCGGGGGTTTTTGTGTTTTTGCATTTTTGTCTTCTTGTCTTTGTCTGTCACCGATGGCGGGAAGTGTGGGACCCAATGCCAATAAAATAAGGGCTTTTTCGCGGATCCACTACTCGCCCCCGCATCCGACGCTCCCGGAGCGAAATTCAACCACCCGGACCCTTCATCCCACCGGGTCGCCCGATTCAGTGTGTAATATTAGAGGTAAATACTTCGCGATTCAAGCAATACCATAGATAAACCGGTGACGAATGCCTATATTTCGCGCCAATGTGATATCCGAGAGTTCATCTGCCCGACAACGTGAATTAGATATTGTTTTGATTTGGTCTTCCCCATAATTTGCATGCACTAAACAGACGCGAGTACATCATCACGGATCGAAATAGGGACAGAGCCGAAAATTCCGGTGCTCTCAGAAAACGGATTCATTGAAATGCTGCCGCAGGAGAGACGTCCGAAGAGATGAAATATTTCACACTGCTCATTTTCCTTCTGGGATTCTCCACCATTCTGATGGGGAAGGACTATAATATCCTTCAGGTGACTATTCAGGCGAATATCCGGTCCGATGGGACGGTTCAATTCACCGAAGAACGCACCTATGCTTTCCGTGGCGACTATCACTGGGCTAATTATACACTCTCGCGCGGTGATTTCGAGGAAATTTCCCATATCACAGTCCGGGATCGCCGGCAGGAGTATACGCACTCCGACACCCATCGAGCGCACACCTATGAAACCACTGCAAATGCGTCTGAACTGAATATCAAATGGTATTTTCAGGCGGCGGACGAATCCAGAACGTTTACGCTCCGTTATCGAATACACGGGGCACTGGCATCGGGACCGACATGGACTGAATTTTTCTGGAATTTTATCGGTGATCGATGGAAGCAGGAGACGGAAGATGCTGAGATACGGATCACCCTGCCTGACTCCGTTCACCGGGATTCAATATATCTCTGGCTGCGGCCTCCTCAACTGCAGGCGCGCGTGGACAAGGCACCCAATCAGCTGCGCATTCACGGGCTGGACGTACCGGAAAACGTTTCCCTGCAGGTGAGAACTCTCTTCCCCCGAACGATACTCCGGAATGCTGGTATCACAGCACCGGATCTCACTCCGGACGCCATACAGCAGCGTGAAAATACCTATCGCCGCCAGTGGCGTCAACAGGATCAACGACACAGCCGGCTGCAATCTCTCGGTCTGGCATTTTCAATATTAAGTGTGCTGCTTGGTATCATGGTCTGGAGCGGATTGTACTATGTCTACGGACGCCGTACCCGCCCGGACACCTCAGTTCCGGACATGCTCTACTCCCCACCGTCCGGGGAGCGGCCGGCTATTGTGGGCTGGCTCGTTCAGCATGGTGCGATTACCGGCAGACACTTTTTGGCCACCCTGCTGGATCTGGCACGAAGAGGGTATCTCGTTATCAGGGGTGAACAGATACACAATCCCTCTGCACGAAACCATCTCTGGCGGTTCAGTATTCAACTGAATTCCGGTATCCGAAGGGACGCTCACAGTGATTGTACAGAATGGGAGCAGGAGTTGTTATCCTATGTGAAGGAACGGCAGTCGGACGGGCAGGTGTTGCTGCATCAGCTCACAGATCAACGCACTTCCGTCAGACGGTGGTTTCCCGCCTGGGCTCGCCAGGTGACAACTGATGCCCAATCACGTGAACTTCTGGAGAAAAAAAGTAAAACCGGTGCCTGGATCAATGGTATTGCCCAGGGTCTCATGATCATTATAAGCATCGGAGTGCTGGTTCGGACGAATTCACTCTGGCCTGTCCTGCCAATGCTGTCGGGTGTAGTTCTCCTCGGCGGCTCCCGGCTCATAATTCGTCGAACCAGGGAAGGTGAAAAGTTGTATAAACGGTGGAATGCCTTTAAAAAAGGAATCATCCAGGGAAACAGCGATGCTTTTCCTCGCAGCTCCTTTGATGAAATGCTTGTTTACTCGATGACAGCGGCTGTCCCGATGAAACATATCTCCGCCTGGCTGCGGAAATTGGATCTCCACCCGGCGCATATTCCCTGGCTCTTCGTGCATTCACACTCTGAGAGGGTACGAATTGAAACGGCTCAGGTGTTGGAAGCTCTTCTTACCACCGGATTACAAACTGTTTCCCCTCCGAAGACACATTCGGCAAGCCGCTCAGTGCACAATGAATAATTAAGGTATTCAGGGAGAGAATACACTCCATGGTTGAGTCCTTCAAAGATCTTTCCAATGTCTCCTGGAATTTTCATGATCTCATGTTATATCGCGTTCACGAGATTCTGATCGTGTCCTCTCCCTACGATGCATTTATTCTCGAGGAGGATGGCCGGCTCTCGGAACAAATTCTCCACGAATATCTGGGGATGGATCTCCGGTATGCGCCCCGGGTCTGGCGTGCTTCGACTGCTGCGGACGCCTGGTACCTCCTCGAACAGCATAATATTGATCTGATTATCACCATGCTCAGAGTCTCGGATATGGACCCGATTTTTTTCGGCAGACAGGTAAAAGAAGCGTCTCCGGACATGCCGGTGATTTTGCTGGCCTATGATACTGCGCAAATGCAATATTTACCGGACCCATTCCCGGAGAATACCATCGATCAGCTGTTTATCTGGACCGGGAACTCCAATGTGCTGATGGCGATTATTAAATCGATCGAAGATCGCCGGAATGTGGACCGGGATATTCGCAAGGCCGATGTGCGGGCGATCCTGGTCATCGAGGACGATCCCTACTATTATTCGGTCATCCTCCCGCTCATCTATTCGGAAGTCTACTATCACACCCGGAATCTGCTGGACAAAAGTTTGAACGACACACACCGGCTGCTGCGCATGCGGGGGCGCCCGAAAGTGTTATTAGCGACAAATTATGATGAAGCGGAGGAATACCTGAACTTCTACCGCGAGAACATACTGGGAGTTATTTCGGACACCCGGTTCCCCATCGATGGAGCGGTGGGCGAGGAAGCCGGCTGTAAATTTGCGCAGTGGGTACACAGCATCGAACCGCAGATGCCTCTCATGCTGCAATCCACGAATGAAGAGAATCTGCGGAACGCCGAGGCCATCGGAGCCCATTTTTTATACAAAAAATCCCGGACCCTTCTGAGTGACATTCGGGAATTCATGCTGGAAAACTTCGGATTCGGCGATTTTGTCTTCCGCACTCCGGATGGAAAGGAGCTCGCCCGCGCCACCGATTTACTGGAATTCCAGAAACAGCTCTATACTGTTCCGGAGGAATCGCTGCTCTATCACGCCGGCAGTAACCACATATCGAACTGGTGTGCCGCCCGGGGTGAATTCCAGCTGGCGAGTATCCTGCGCCCCCTGCAAATTTCCGACTTCGACTCAACCCGGGAGATGCGAAAATATATCATCGAAGCCATCGATACCACCCGCTATGTGCAGCAGAAGGGACGAATTGTGGAGTTCTCCCGGCACTCCTACGATCCGTCGGCCAATATTAACAGTATGCGCACCGGATCGCTTGGAGGAAAAGCCAGAGGACTGGCCTTTATCAATACGGTGCTGGACCGCGCCGATCTCGAACAGAAATTTCCCGAAACAAATATTCGTATTCCCAAGATTGCGGTTATCGGCACGGATGAATTCGATGAGTTCATGAACAAAAATAATTTCCGGGAGGCTGCCCTGAATTCCGGCGAGGATTCAGAAATCAAGCAGCTCTTTCTCCGGGGCAACCTCTCTCAAAACTTACTGCAATCGTTGCGTTTTTATCTTGAGAAACATCGCTTCCCGCTTTTTGTGCGTTCCTCCAGTTTATTTGAAGATTCGCACTATCTGTCCCCCGCCGGAATGTATTCCACTTATGTAGTGCCGAATCGGTCCGGAGGGCTGGAGGAACGGCTGAAAAAACTCTGCGAGGCTATTAAGCTGATCTACGCCTCTGTGTTCTTTCAGGCCCCGAAATCGTTCCTGGATTCCAGCATCCATCACCAGGAGGAAGAGAAGATGGCCGTGATAATACAGGAGCTGGCCGGGCAGCGGTATGGAGTTGACCGGTTTTATCCCACGTTCAGCGGTGTGGCACAAAGTATCAATTATTATCCGTTTGGCCAGTTAGAGCGTAAAGATGGTATCGCCTATGTCGCCCTGGGACTGGGGAAGACCGTGGTGGAAATGGAAAAATCGCTCCGGTTCTGCCCGAAATATCCTCAGAAACTCCCCCAGTTCTATTCACCGCAGTCGATCCTGGATAATTCGCAGCGCCATTTTTATGCCCTCAATTTGAAGAGTGACGATAATTTCCTCACCGCCGGGGAAAATGCCCATCTGGGTCGCTATGATCTTTCCGTGGCTGAGGCAGACGGGTCTCTGAAATGGGTGGGAAGCGTGCTCAACCCGGAGGATAACATCCTTCGGGATTCACTCACGTCTCAGGGCACCCGGATCGTTACCTTCGCGAATATCCTGAAATGGAAGGCGTTCCCCCTAAGTGCCATTCTCCGGGAACTCCTGGAAATTGGTGAGGCGTCGCTCGGGTGTCCCATGGAAATAGAATTCGCCGGCAATCTGTATAATGATCCCGGGAAAACACCTGAGTTTTACTTTCTGCAAATCCGGCCCATGGCCATCATGAACCGGAGCACCTACCAGGATGAATTCAGAGATGTCAGCGAGGAAGAGATCTTCTGTCGCTCCGATAAGACGCTGGGAAACGGGTTATTTAATCACATCCGTGATATCATTTTCGTGCAACCGGCCGAATCGGTGCTGGCCCATTCCAGGGACATTGCCGAAGAAATCGGACACTTCAATGCGAAGGCAGGTCCGGATCGGCCTTATCTGCTCATCGGGCCCGGACGCTGGGGATCCGCGGATCCCTGGCTGGGTATTCCGGTGGCCTGGAACCAGATCTCCCATGCCAGAATTCTTGTGGAATATAATCCGGAAGGCTCGCATATCGAACCTTCCTTCGGCGGGCATTTCTTTCAAAATATCACCAGGCTGCACGTGGGCTATCTGACCATCAACAGACGCAATCCCGATCACATACTGGATTGGGACTGGCTGCACTCTCAAAGCGTAGAGGATGCAACCGAACACGTACAATGGATCACCCTCGATTCACCTATTACAATACATATCGACAGCTCCAATGGAACCGGAGTTTGCAGAAAACCGGACACGGCGGAACCCGAAGCAATTGATGAATCCAGGACATCAGGGATGTAACCAGTCATCCCCGGGAATACTATTCGCCCGAAGAACTGCGCTGACTCCGGATTTTTTCTTACCTAACCCGGATTATTCATCCCGCAGGGATCCCTTGGGATAAACCAGAAAAAGAAAATAGCCCGCTGATACACGCGGAAACAAGAAGCCTGCCCCGATACGTCGGGGATGACCACAGATAAAAAAAGAAAAACATGCAAGGTGGTGAACTTGGCTTCTGTTTAGTATGGAGAGAAGACATAAGCACAATGTATTACGCTACTTGGACGGATATATTGTATATTTTCTTTGCCTTTGCGTTTTCTAAATAGACTGAATACTATAGAAAAATCCCCGAAAAATTTCCCTAACCTATTTTCCTGACCCGGACGGTGAACGCCTTTCCCGGATTCTCCCGAGTCATCTGGCGTATCTCCTGCTCTGAGAACCCTGCCGATGCCAGGATATCCGTGAAGGTGGTGAACAGGACATCGTAGTGCCTGGGAGCCTGGCCACGGCCCGGAAATGAATTGCCGTCATGCGAGAGGAGCACCCGGTTGAGATATCCCTTGTCGCGCATAGATTGCACCAGCTCAAGATGACGATCCAGCGAATCCGCGCTCAGCCCGTCGAATTCTATCCAGGCGCCCATCTCAGCGGCTTCGCTTAACGCACTGACATCCTGCACATTCTGCGCATGCACCCAGATCCAGGCGCCGGGATGCACACCCTCTTCGCGCAGGATCTCCAGCTCCATCATAGCGGCCTCCGGACTGCCTCCGGTATGTACGGCAATTGTGAGGCCAGTGTGCGTATGCGTGATTGCCGCCGCACGAATCAATTTCGCATCGATGTCCGATAACGGCCCGGAATCCACCCCGATTTTCATAAATCCCGGCCGGATTCCGGTTTGTTCGATGCCGTGTTCCCACTCGTGTATCCACCGCTGAGCCAGGGTTTGCACAGACTCACCATACGCATGTTCCGGAATGTAATCGTCACCGGCAGCGCCATAATACCCCGTGTTCGTGAGTAAATGGATCCCGCTTTGCTCAGAGAGGTGCTGTAAAAGCCCGGGTGCACGTCCGAAATAGGCGGCGGTGCAGTCTGCCACAGCGCTGCAGCCTAACGCTTGTACATATCGAAGATACGGCGTGACCCGGTTCGAGAGATCCCCGGTATCGTATTCAGGATTTTCAACCAGTCCGCCGCCAAACTGCGAAAACACGTGCTCATGGGGCAACATGGCTCCCAAGGATTCCGGTGCAACCGGACCCCGGACAGTCATGATACGTCCGTGCATATCCCCGGCAAGCGTCTGCGAAGATTCGAATCCGGCTGCATTGAGCAGCACAGTCCCGGAAAAGACCCCTGCGGTGAGTATCATCTGCTTTCTGAGAAATTCTCGTCTATTCATGTCAGGCTCCATGTTCTGATTCAGAAAAATTGTGAGGTCTCTAATCGATAATACAGACCTCGCAGAGAAAAATG
This sequence comes from uncultured bacterium, assembly GCA_964413425.1. Classification (GTDB taxonomy): domain Bacteria; phylum Fidelibacterota; class JAANXI01; order JAANXI01; family JAANXI01; genus DATFLS01. The sequence continues at coordinate 13,001 of CAYPST010000004.1, read as the reverse complement.
AATGTATGCATCAATTGCATTTGAATCAATAAAGAAGAGTCACCGCCGGGAGTGCATTTCCAGCCGGCTCCGGAGTGGTGACAGTGGTAAACGCACTTCCGGTGCATTCGTCGCAGTTCAGACCACACCCTGATCCAGCATCGCATCGGCAACTTTAATAAACCCGGCGAGATTGGCGCCTTTCACGTAATTCACCGAATCGCCTTCCCGTCCATATTTTACGCATTGTGTATGTATATTCTTCATGATATAATGCAGCTTGCTGTCGACTTCATCTCTGGACCACTGTATGCGCATGCTGTTTTGTGTCATTTCCAATCCGGAAACCGAGACTCCGCCGGCATTGGCCGCTTTTCCGGGACCAAACAGTATCCCGCTGCCGAGAAAGAGATCGACTGCCTCCGGAGTCGACGGCATGTTGGCGCCTTCGACGACACAGACACAGCCCTTGTCAATGAGCTTTTGCGCATCCTGTTCACGAATCTCATTTTCCGTGGCACAGGGAATTGCCACGTCCACTTTCACTCCCCAGGGCCGTTCACCGGGATAGAACGGCACGTTGAATTCCTGAGCATATTCCTCCACCATATCCTGCGCCTTCGCCCGCATGGTCTGCATGAAATCAACTTTTTCTCCTTTCACGCCTTCCTCATCATAGACATATCCGTCCGAGCCGGAGAGAGTGACCACTTTGCCTCCCAGCTGATTGATTTTCTGCACCACCCCCCAGGCAACATTGCCATATCCTGACAGGGCGAACACCTTCCCCTCGATGTCCATTTCACGTGTCTTCAGCATTTCCCGGGTAAAATACACCACTCCGTATCCGGTTGCTTCGAGGCGCAGCAGGGAACCGCCCCAATTCACACCCTTGCCGGTTAATCCTCCGGTGAATTCGTTGCGCAGCCGCTTATACTGTCCGAACAGATAGCCGATTTCCCGGGTGCCGACCCCGACATCACCGGCCGGCACATCGGTATTGGGGCCGATATGCCGGGACAGTTCCGTCATGAAAGACTGGCAGAAACGCATCACCTCACCATCGGATTTGCCCTTGGGATCAAAATCCGAACCGCCTTTCCCCCCACCCATGGGTAAAGTAGTCAGGCTGTTCTTGAATACCTGCTCGAATGCCAGAAATTTCAGAATACTCAGGGTCACCGACGGATGAAACCGCAGCCCTCCCTTATAAGGCCCCAGAGCGGAATTAAATTCAATCCGGTATCCGCGATTCACTTCCACCTCGCCGCGGTCGTTTATCCATGGAACACGGAATATAATTATCCGTTCAGGTTCGATGAGCCGTTCCAATATCCTGGCATGCAAATACATCGGATGACCCTGCAGAAAGTCCCATAACGACTCTACTACTTCGTGCACCGCCTGGTGGAATTCTCTTTCCCCGGGATTTCTCGCCTTCACCCGCTCCATAAAGTCATCAACAGTTGCGTACATACGGGAACCCTCTCCTTTGTTCTCCCAGGGATTCATATCTCCGGGATTCGTGTGCTCCTGATAAATACCTATGTCTTATATATCGGCAGGTCTCTTTGAAAAATTTCGTTATCAGATAATCCGGTGCCAAGGAATCTGCATGTCTTGTTGAACAATTTCTCTATTCAAACTCGTTAAGTGAAAGGATCCTTTTTGTAAGTCATTTTCTGGGGAATGTGGGGGATCTGTGGTCATCCCCGACGTATCGGGGCAGGCTGTGTGCTATTACCTTCTGAATTGTTCAGGATTATGATTAATCAGCACCACGTACTCTCCTACGCTAAATATGAAGTAAATCCCTTCGTATCACAAGCTCTACTCTCTTGTAAGGGATTCTCTCCGACATTCTTTCGTCATTACTTCCTCCTGAATTATTTTTCGGAACTCGTTGTGTGAAATGGGATGAAACAATCCAGAAAAAACGCCGCACATGTCATTATGCACGAAGTGAAGAATCTCCTTCACAGAGCAGCTGCTTCTGGAAGGGGATTCTTCCGCCGATGAATCGGGGTCAGAATGACAAGCGTTTCCGGCGTTTTTTCCTGTATTCCCAAGCTATGCACAGATCGAAGAGAACCATTTCACACACCGGGTTCATCAAAATAATCCTATGGAATGTGACTCATTCTCGTATATTTGACAGACAACAGATTTTATAGGTGTTTCGAAGGTATGGTCACTATTCTGGATCAAAGGCAAACGCCGACTGTCCCTCACAGGCTGCCGGTGAACTCAGTTATCAGGCTACACGATGTCTATCTATGTTCCATTTCTCAATTTTAGATTGTGATGACTGGGTTCTCCGCCCTTATTGACTCAACGGTAAATACAGGAGACCCGGGCACCATACCGGGAGAGTGTGCATATATGGAGGCATCAGCCACCGATTTATTTACACAGGCGTCGGCCCCCGGCGAACGGGACCGGGCGACATTGGCCGGACTCTGAATTGAGAGCCTTGCATCGGAGGCTGCAGATATTAAGTGATTTCCTGCCATCGTAATTTCTGCCAGCCGTTCGGATCGTTATTCGATTCCCATTTGCTCTTGTATCTCTTCAAGGGAAACCCCTTTGGTTTCCGGCATGACGAAGAGGACCCACAGTAATTGGCCGACCATGCAGAGCGCATAGAATGCAAACGCATGTCCGCCGGACTCTGCTGCGATCACCGGGAACGTCCAGGAAATTAACGCGGCCATAAACCAATGCGTGAAGCTCCCGAGCGCCTGTCCTCTCGCCCGGACCCGATTGGGGAATATTTCACTGATGAACACCCAGATCACTGCCCCCTGGCCGAATGCGTGGGAGGCGATAAAGACCAGGAGACTGATTAATACAATCAGTCCGCCGGTGGTGTCGAATGCAGTTCCATAGGTGTAGAACGCCCATGCGGTGGTGCCCAGGCTGAGTATATAGCCGATGGAGCCAATGAGCATCAGCTTCCGGCGTCCCAGATGATCGATCACAGCCATTGCCAGCATGGTCAGAATGAGATTGGTCCCGCCGACGGCCACTGCCTGCAAGAGTGCGGACTGGGATTCGGCCCCGGCCATTCTGAAAATATGCGGCGCATAGTACATTAATGCATTAATCCCGGAGAGCTGATTAAACATGGCAATGGCCACCGCAAGCAAGATCGGGGTCATATATTTTTTCTGGAAGAACGGTTCTCTGAGCCGGTGTTCTTCGCGGGCCAGGGAATGCTGTATCTTCTCAATATCTGTGTCGATGCTGCCGGTATCGGTCCCATAAGATGCCAGTACTTCTTTCGCTTCCGAGACGCGATCCATGGCCACCAGCCAGCGGGGAGAGTGCGGATTGAAAAACAGGAGCAGGAAGAACGCAGCGGCCGGCACTCCCTCCACGCCAAACATCCAGCGCCATTCCACAGCACCTAACCCCAAACGGGAGATGAGATAGTTGGAAAAGAAGGCGAGTAATATGCCCAGGACGATATTGAATTGGGTCACCGCGACCAGGCGGCCCCGGACTTTGGCGGGGGAAATTTCGGCGATATACATGGGGGACACCACCGAGGCGCCGCCGACCCCCAGTCCGCCGAGAAACCGGAATATGAGAAACGAAATCCAGTTCCAGGCCAGGGCGCTTCCCACAGCCGAGATAAAATAGAGGAGTGCGAGCACGAACAGCATATTCCGGCGGCCGAACCGATCGGCAGGCGCGCCGACACTAATGGCGCCGATGATGGTGCCTATTAACGCACTGGCGACGGTGAAACCAAGCCAGAAAGAGGACAGGCCGAACACTTTTTCCAGCCAGTGGGTGGTTCCTGAGATAACCGCCGTGTCAAAACCGAACAGCAGACCGCCTAACGCTGCGATGATGGTTGCTGTGACAAGTTTGCGATTCAATTTTACGCTCCTTACCTGTTACTATTATCAGAGGACAAATTCCCTATCCATGAACCGGTGATACCTTGTAACCGATTACCGCAGATCAACGTGATTTCCAAAGAGACTCAAGCTGATACAGCCCGCGTTGTGCACGTTGCACCTCTCCCCATAACGAAGACAGCTCCAGTTGCTATGGATGAACAATAGTTTTTTGCCATAATTGAGCAGTATCGAATGCAATAATAATTCTTTATGACATACTTTAAAAGCATTTTTCGGGTGGAATATGGGGGAATGCGGGGTGGGCATTTTAGCACACATGCCATTTTACGGGTAATCCAATGACAAAAATGCTGGCTTGAAAAGCGCGCCTTTAAAACAGCGGTATAACAATCATTTCGCGAAAAAGGCATTTTTAAAACATCCTCGACAGCGCATTACCGTCACCTCACCCGTATCCTTGTCGAACGCGGGGTACCCTTGTTTCCATCACAGCTGGAGAAGGCCGGGGCGTGAAAGTACTGGATACACAGTTCATGTGATATTTTAATATCGCACAGGCTGCCGGTGAACCGGGACCGTTCTGCCTTTTGCCGATTGGTAAGAGACCGATGAGAAAGGCAGGAATGTATCGGAGTGGGTTACGCTTTAAACCCGATATAGAGCGTCGAAATCCCCATGGTCATGGTATAGTTGTGGACGCTTTCGAATCCGACGGCAGCCAGGGTTCGCGAAAAATCAGCCCGGGAGGGAAAGTTACTCACGGACTCCTGGAGATAATTATAGGCATCTTTATTCCCGGAGAACACATAACCGATGGCCGGCATGATGTTCCGGAAGTAAAAATAATACATCCGCTTGAACATCTCATTTTCGGGTTGACTGAACTCCAGTATTCCGATACGTCCCCCGGGCGCGAGCACACGATACAACTCCTGCAGGGCGGCCTCTAATTCCCCCACGTTCCTGATCCCGTAGGAGATGGTAATCACATCAAATGTATTGGATCCCAGGGGAAGGCATTCAGCGTCACCACAGATTAACGAGTACCGGTCGCCGTCCGTCTGCTGCATTTTCTCTTTGTTTAATTCCAGCATGTTCATGGCGAAATCCAGACCGTACACCCGGGCTTTGGAATGGGTGAGAATGGAGTAGGCCAGATCACCGGTCCCGGTGGCGACATCCAGGACCATTTCGTATTCCTGGGGCTGGAGGATATCGACCGTTCGCTTCCGCCAATACCAATCGATCCCCCCGCTTATCAGGTGGTTCAGGAAATCATAGCGATGCGCTATCGAATCGAACATTGATCTGACATATTTCTTCTTCTTTGATCCCGTGAGATGGGAAGGTGAATTATTCATTCTGTATCATGGATGCTATTATCATTAACTTCGGATTAATATCGGCTAAATTGCCACCAGACACAAGACCTATCTGCTGATTACAGGCTTTCGAATTCTTCCGAAGGAACTTCTTCCAGCCAGTAAATGGGTTCTGTACTCTCTAACAAGACCTCGTACGGATCCTTATCGACCGCAAAGGGATTCCGCATGGTGAGTAAATGGCCACAATGTCCTTCTTCGATGGTTCCCACCTGATCCTGCAAACCAAGTGCCTTCGCACCATTCTTCGTGGCCATTTCAAAGATATCGGCGGGGGACAAATTATAGGTCTCATAGGCGGCCTGCATCTCCTTCCGCATATCAAAATCCCCGCTCGCTACCACATTATCCGTGCCCATACAGAGAGTGAATCCGCGCTTCTTATATTGTTCTGCCGGGGCCGCTCCAATGCCCAGCGTCTCATGGGAGCGGGGACAAATACAGATATGAATATCCACATGGCTTTCTGCCATGTAATCCATGTCATCTTCCGTGACATGCACCATATGCACCAGAATATTACTCTGGGCGTAATAATAATTCTCAAAGAAGTATTTCACCGGCGACGTCCCCGGAATCTGCCATTTATAGTCGAACATCTCATTCGCCAGGAGGAGTTGCTTAATTGGTCCGGTGCCGTACCGGAAAAATTCCAGTTCCTCTTTCAGGGTGGCCAGGTGCAGACTCATCAAAGTCTCCCGCCGCTCGATCTCCTGAAATAACTTGCGCCCCACCAGAAACGGAGAGTGCGGGGCCAGATGATTGGTTACTCGATCCGTGTCTTTGAATTGATTCAGGCGTTCGTTTATTTCCCGAATCAGGTACGGCACTTTAAAATTCCGAAATCCCTGAACCTCATGGAAGACCCGGGCGTACAGATTCGATTTTTGGATTTCATCGACCGATAAGCCTTGTGCGGTTATATCTCCGATCCCGATGGTTCCCGAATTATGGAGTTCTTCAATCCCCTGTCTGATACCAGCGATAATCTCGTCGTCAGTACTGGTGGCCTGTGCCCGGCCGGTCTCACGCATCCATGGGATGAAACCATCACCCATTTTCACTTTGTGGCGAAGGTGCGTGAGTTCCAGATGCGTATGTACATTCACAAACGCCGGAAAGATAATCGCATTCCCCAATTCGTGAATCGGATTGGTGTACTTGACCGCAATCTCCTTGCGCGGGGCAATGTCAAATATTTTTCCGTTCTTAATGACAACGGCTGCATGTTGAATCGGCTCTCCCGTCCCTGTCAAAATCCAGTTCGCAGAAAATATTTTTACCATAACAAATCCAAATCTCGTTTACTGCTCTCCTGAAAAATTCACAAAAAATAGCACACAGCCTGTCCCGATGAGAAAATGCCCAAATCTTTGATTAGGTTTCATTTTCTCTTTCGGGAATGAACACAGAAAAAACAAGCCTGCCCCGATACGTCGGGGATGACCACGGATCAAGCACGCAAAATATCCTTGCCTGTGCACACATGTAGTGCCAGAAGCCTGACTGAAGGGTACCCAATATCATAAGTACTCACCGGCCTCCCGTTTCCGATACGAGAAACAACAGACAGAAAAAGACTCAACAGCCTCTGTGGAAATCCCCGGCGAATCGGAGCAGGCTGTAATATCTGCATCATCTGTTTGCTATTCTTCTTGAGGTTATGAATAATTCAGGCTATTGATTACACACCATTGAATTCACCGCAAAATACTCATAGAGTTTCTGGTTCAAAAATTCTGTGGTACTGTCCACATAATAGTCTTATAATGCAATAATGACAATAATCGATTGTAATATACATATTCTGAACTACGGATGACATCACTTCTTCGGGGAAAGATCAGTCATGATTCCGGTACTCATTCATGGGATTACCAATAAAACCGACGCGCTTGCTGCGGCCCGGCTGGGGGTGAACGAGCTGGGATTTCAGATCCTTCCTGATAGTCCCCGGTATATCGAATTGACTCTGGCGAAATCCATCATTGATCAACTGCCCAATACCGTGCAAATATTTCTGGAAGCCGATGAATACCAATTCCCTTATCTGCAAGAAATAACACGTAAACTACACATCAGTTCACTCCTGGTCCCTGTCCAACTGTATTCCAAGGAATTCGAATCACTGGGATGTTCCCTTACCCTGAAGGGATGGGCGGATGACATACTCCCCAGGGATAGCGAATTCACAGGCTCCACAATTGTCCTGGACGATATGCCTCTCTCCCAATTCCTGCAACCGGAGGGGGACATGGTGCAGCAATGGAAGGCGCTGAATCAGCAGCATTTTTTAATCCTCCCCTGTGATGTGGTCCCTGAAGCACTGTCTGACGCCCTTTCGACAATCCAACCGGCCGGGCTCCTTCTGGAAGGCGCAACAGAGAGCCAACCGGGATTGCAGGAATATCCCCTGATTCAAAGATACCTCGCCACCCTCAGCCGGATAATTACGCGAGTATAGTGTATCGCTCCATACCAGGTCTAATGAAATGTCATACTTACCAGACTCAAAACTTTTACCTATTCCTGGTATTCTTTTGTAGACACCAGAACTGGAAAAATACGGCGGCCTGCCAATGACCGAGCCTAAACCAATCTGTATTCTAGTAATCCACGGACCGAATATGAATCTGGTGGGCAAACGTCCCAGGGAGACCTTCGGGACACTCACCCTGGATAAAATTGATCGCAGGTTACGCCGGTTTGCCCGGGAATCCGATCTCCAATTGAAGATCTTCCAATCGAACAGCGAGGCTGATATCGTCACCAAACTGCAGCGACAACGAAATTGGGCTGACGGCATTCTCCTGAATCCGACGACTCTCTGCTTCACCAGCTATACCATTCTGGATACATTACAGCTGGTCAACCTCCCGACGGTTGAAGTACATCTGGCCGACCACCTGGCAGGAAAAGCGGTTCATGATTCGCTCTTGCGAAATCAGTGTCTGGCACAGATAACCGGGCCGGTCAACGAGGCGTATATCAAAGGATTACGCGTCCTGGTCGACCACCTCCGGGAGTCCACGGTATAAACTACCGTCCTCTCGTATTCTCCCCGGAATTCCCCTGAATCCGTAGTTCCGCCGTTATAATGCCCAGGAGAATGAGAAAGGCACCGGCAATGCCCATCACTCCGAGGGTTTCCGTGAGTATCACATATGCAGTCAGTGCGGCAAATACCGGTTCCAGGGTAAGCAGCAATGCCGTTCGGGTCGCCGTGGTAATCCGCTGGGCCCAGTTTTGGATAAAAAAGGCCAGGGCCGTCGCGAAAACACCAGTTATTAACAAAGCTATGACTACTTTTCTGGATAACCCATATTCGAATACTGGAAAGTTCGGGTTCTCAAAAGGGATAAGCACGCCGCTGAGTGCACCTACCGTTATAATCTGCAGGAAAAACAGTCCGATATAATCAATTTTTCTGGTATAATAATCCAGAGTGACTATATGCAATGCGAATCCCACTGCACAGAGGATAGTCCAGACATCGCCGACATTAAATGATTGCGCCCGGGGATTCGTTAACAGATATAACCCGGTCACCGCTAACAGCACAGCCAGGATGGAATTTTTTCTCAAACGCTTCTTCGCGAAGAGCGCCACAAATATCGGCACAAAGATCACGTTTAATCCGGTAATAAAACCGGATTTGGAAGCAGTCGTGTACTGCAGTCCGATAGTCTGCGCACTGAATCCTACGAACAAAAAGAACCCGGCTATACACCCGGCTTTGACCGGCAGGTTTCTCCACCGGTTATTGTTAAGTATAAACGGTGCAATGATGATCGCTCCGATAGAAAATCGCAGAAACAAGAACGTAAACGGTTCGATGTCAGTGAGCGCACCTTTAACCACCGTAAAAGTCGTTCCCCAGATAAAAGCGATCAGGCCAATGGAAACATCCGCCAGCCATTGGTTTTTCTCTTGAAGCATAACCGGGAATTTACGAATCGAGGGAGAAGGGCGCATGGAGAAAAAAGCTCAAAACTTCAAACTCAATACTTCAAAACTGCAAGAAGCCAAGATTCCAAGAATTCAAGAATCCGAGTTACAGATTATCAGTGTATTTCGGTCTGTTTCCGTCTTTCATTATTCTTCCCCGGTCCTGGCACACTTTGAGCCAAGGGCTCTCAGCGCTCGATCTTTGCCAGGAACGCCGGGACAAAATCATTGGTAACCGATTCTCCCACATTTTCGAAGGCCTTGAGTCCTGCCCGATCGAAATCCAGATGGATCCCTTTGACGTTCTGAAAGCTCTTCTTATAGATTTCTTCTCCACTCTGCATGTCGATGACAGAGATATTCATGTCCACGTAGGCCACATGCTGCCCGTACACCACACTTCCTTTTCGGGTTTTCGCTTCATATGTTATGGTAAAATCCGCCTCAGCCATGTCATCAGTGAATGCGAATCCCTTTTCGGAGAGTGCGCTTTTTAGTACAGGCTCAACATACGCAACATCCACGTCAGCGCCAAAATTCTGTTCGGTGCCCTGGACATAAAAAGTCAATCCGGTGACGTTGAGAATAAACCGGGTTTCCGGAGTTGTCAATCCGTTGATAATTGCCTGAATCATGGCGTTTGTGCTATCCGGATTCACCAATCGATCCGTGTCGACTCTCGCCCTGACTATCTGTATGTTATCGGGAGCCGTCACCGCTGAAATCCGGCAGGACGCCTGGCCCCCTTGATCTGTGGCAGTATTTTCAATTAAGGTCCCCTGTCCCCGAATGAACTGAAAGGATACAGGCAGATTCGCCACCGGTGATTGGTCATTATTCCGGCGGTGGAAAACCGCTTTTACTCCCAGCGGATTCTTGAGTGCCCGCCCGGTCTTTGCTTCAACTTTATTCTCCTGCGGAATCAGTTCCATCTGGCTCAGGGTGGACTGGATGGCGGTATAGAGCGCATTTCTTAAATAGATGCTCTCGCCATTGATACTGGTCTGAAGCGGCTCGGCAAAATATGGTCGGATGGGTTGATAAGCCTGGAAATAATACCGGAGTGCACTGGTATAATCCCCCTCGCCAAGGGCCCGTTCGCCATTGATATACAGATCCCTGGCCAGGCTGACGGCGTTATCTAATTTTTCCTGTTTCTTCGCAGCATACAGTGATTTCGACAGCCGGTAATAGACCCAGTATTCGTCCTGATCTTCCCAGGAATCCACCAGCTCATACCCCTCCAGTTCCGATTGCGTTGTGGTCCGGATTTCCTGCCGTATCTGCTCCTCCGACAACCCGGACTGCTCCACGGCTACATCGACGAGTTCGCTGGAAATATTAACGGTAATCTCCGAAGAGAGATCGCTGAAAGCGGCATTCCGGGCTTGTGCAACGTAATTATAATTCTCGCCCTTTTCCGCCATCCCGATGCCGATATAATAGTCCGGATTGATTGGCCGTTTCAACACCCAGTCCGGTTTCTCTGCGGAAAATAGACAATACGGAATGAGCAGGAGAAGGCTTAAGAATATTACTGATCTACGTCTCTTCATACGAATCATCCTCCCTCATTTACACACGGAATGACGGCAGATCCGATTTTCTGTTATTATCGGCATCAATAAAACATACTTTCGTAACAGGCGCGTATTCAAAGTCTAAGTTCACTATTGGCGAAAAACAACAGGGAATGATATGCTGGCTTTCAGTTCCCGCTGAATACACAAGATTACCGGTCTCTCTCCAAGGAACATAGATCCTCCTCCTATCTGATAGCCGGAGTAATCTTTGACCGTGGTTAGTTTAAAACCATCATCCCATCCTGCCTGGGACCGCCCCACTCTGGCATCATTCTGCATTCGAGGACATATTATGTCGGGATATCGCTGTTGTCGTGCTGTAGGAATGCTTCGCGCTATTTTGCTGTGCAAGTTAAAATTGCATATTCAGAGAAAACCGCATGGTATTGGTGAGGGGATGGTCTTTATCCCCGGCGATATAGCCGAAATCAAACCCGTACTGCTGATATCGGACACCTGCCCCGAAGGTCGGAATCGGTGCCCCCCGGTCAGTTCGCAGTTCGCCTGCCACCTGATACATACCGCCGGCCCGCAGCGCCAGCATGTTATTGAACCAGTATTCCGCACCGAAGTTGTGCAGTATTTGCTCCAGTTCCACCTGGCTGTCCTGATCGGCCCAGCTGGTAAATAACGCCTGATAAGCGGGCACAGGTTTGCCTTCATCATCTCTGCCAGCCAGCAATTTACTGGCATCATACACCACACTCAGCTGATGGGCTTCTGCCTGTAGAATGCCAACATTCACACCCAGCCGGAATGTTATCGGCGGGGGATCTGCCTGGCCATCTTCCAGGAAGGAGATAGTAGGACCGATATTGGTGAGCGTCGCTCCGAACGCCAGGCGTCCATTCAGTAAATTCCGGTGTAAAAACGCCAGATCCACGGCCACCCTGGTGGCAGCACCGTCTTCCTCCAGTTCATCGGAAGCGCCGGCGGGCGCCAGAAACTGGTGGTAAATTTTCAGGTTCCCGCCCGCTGCTGTATGTGTTCCAATCAGGCGGCCAAACGAAATACTTCCGTTCCACATGTAACTTCGGAAGGTTCCCAGGGCTTCCGGACTGTCCAGTCCCGTCTGAACCTGCTCACCGAGGTTCAGATAGCTGATATGTGCACCGAAAGTTCCCAGGGATGGCACGTGATGACGGTAGGCAGCAAATTCATAGTACATATCATCCACCAGGCCCGGCAGCCAGTTGACGTGCATGGCCGCAAGTTCATGCCCCTCAAGAAAGGCCAATCCTGCCGGATTCCAGTAAGACGCATAGGCATCATTTGCCACGGCAACATGGGCCTCGCCCATTCCGCCTGCTCGCGCACCAGGTGAAATCAGCAGAAAAATACCGCCGGCCTCGCTTTGCGCCGAAAGGGGAGACGGTTGGATATTTATAAGTGAGATAATTAAAAGGATCAGTACATATTTTACGCGGGATCTCATAGCATATTCCCCGTGGTATCCGATAATAATTGTATTAACATGCGTCTGTTTAGAAAACGCAGAGATCGCCCCAACGGTCCGAAGGACTTCTTCGGAGGATCCCTTCGGGACAAAGGCCGCAGAGAAAAAATGAAATATGCCGATCATATACCGTCATACATTTTACGGGTAGGTTATACGCATAATAAACATCAGTCAGGTTCAGCATGTTGTGTCGGGCCCCTGTTTTCTAAACACTCTCCTTAACATGTAATCAATAATAAACATTTTATGCTTGAGTCCATAACATTTTTTCTTGTTGATAATATACTAACCATTTCGATCCGCATCCTTAAGAGATATTACAACATTGATATAATCGGCAGTCAGGGTTATTTCTGTATTTGAGTTATTTTAATATCACCGCATTGTCCCAGGTGATTGAACCTCCCACCCGATGAGAGACATTGAGGTGTAAATATTTCGTCCCTCAAGGGACTGGCAATGTTTGCGAAATGATGTTGCTAGAAATATCCCGTCCCTCACGGGACTATAAACGTGCATTTCTAAATGTTTGTTGGAAAGGTTATGCCCCGTTAGGGGCAATATATTTCCAGCAATTTAACTCCTAATTACTTCGAAAGTGTTTAGAAAACATGAGCCTGATGCAGGAGGCTGAAATTTGTTTATATTTATTATGAATATAACATGCATGCAAAATGTATTTCGGTATTCAGGTAGATATAATTTCTACCCAAATTGAGCGATTTATTTCCATAAATCGCTCAATCGACAAAGAAAATGTTCGAAGAATGCCTTCGGC